>JALEQD010000142.1 GCA_022768655.1 Anaeroplasma sp. | reverse complement strand
ATTTCGTCTAATTCTATCTTTGTATTGTATTCAGGAGCTTTATAATTTTCCATTTTCTTATCCTGTTGAGTAAGCTGATAGAATCTTGATGTTGATGTTTTCTTTTTTAATTTTGCATCTACATATCTATTATTTTCATCTGTTTTTTTGTCTGAAGAAATATTTTGATTTACATCCTTCTTACCTAAAACAATATTTAAAATCAGCATTATTAGTAATACAGGTAATAATATCAGTAGAATAATTAGAAAAATAAGTGGACCATTCATTATTAGATTGGCATCATTTGTTCCTAAATTTTTATATACTAATGAAATAGAAACGATAAGGAGAACACCTAATACTAATGCAATTGCAGAAAAAACACTTATTTTTATTATTTTTGTTTTATCTATTTTCAAAATGCATTCCTCCTTTATTCATTATCTTCCTTCTTAGTTATTCTAATAACTCCTTTTTTAGGCTCATCCTTTTTTGGAGTTCTAGTTATTACCTTTTTAGCTTCAGCTTTAGGCTTAGTTGCCTTTACAACAACTACTTTCTTTGGTTTAGATGCTTCTTCTAAAGTTTTTTCCTCATTTGTATTAGTGTCTAAAACTTCAGAATCAACAACAGTCTTAGAAGCTTTTAAAGCTTCTTCTTGAATTGGTTTATCTTCACTATCAATAGAATTATCTTTTTCAGTTTCTAAAGTCTTTAAAGCTATTTCTTCTTGTGCTTCTGCTAATTTATCATCATTTACCTTATCTTCTTTAGAATCGATAAGCTTTTCTTCAACATTTACTACATTTTCTTTAGTTTCTTCTTTAGTTTCAACATCAGTTGTCTTATTTTCTTCAAATTCTTTTTCATCTAAAGTCATATTAGCTATAGCAGTATCAGTTTCTACTTTTTCTTCATCTTCGTTAGCAATAGCCTCTTTTTCTACATTTTCAATTGGTTGTGATTCCTCACAAACTTTATCCGTAGTATTATCTTCACTATTGATTAGATTATTTTCTGCTTCTACTTTTGCATTATCAATAATAGCATCAGTATTAGCTACATTATCTACTTCTTCATCTAATTCATCATTTTCTAAAGGAAGAGGCTTTCCTTTCTTAATAAGCTTTTCCTTCTTTTTTTCTTGCTTCTTTAAATGATTCCATAATACATTCTTTCTGATTGCCTTTTTTGCTTTTGACCATGATTCATCAAAAAGCTTTGAAAAAGATAAGAATTCTAATTCTAATTCTTCAAACTTTTCACGAGAAGAATAATCTTCAGTTTCTAAAATTAGACCATTTTTCTTTCTTAGACCATGAAGCTCTGCAGAAAGCTGAATTCTAATTTCTTCAAGCTTTTGCTTTTCTTCTTCAATCCTTGAAACTTCCTCTTTAGCCTCTAATACTAAAGCCTCACATTCATTTTTCTTTTCATTTAATATCTCATCATTCTTTTGCTTTTCAACAACTAATTGATTTGCAAATTCAGCCTTAACATCATTTACTCTTTCATCAGCAAATCGATTGATTTCTTCAATCTTTTTTTCACAATCTGAGATGATGTTTTGTTTTTCGGCCTCAAGTATATTTATCTTTTCGTCTAAAGCTTGAAGCTTTTCTTCATATTCTAATTTTTGTTTTTCCTTTTCTTCATCAAAATGTGCTTCTCTATATTCAATTTGACTTAATTTAACATCATAATCCTCGATGACAATTTTTTTATCTCTTTCAAATTCACTTTCAAGCTTAGAAACTCTTACCTCGAAATCTTTTTCGATTTCTTCCTTATCCTTTTCATAACGCTTATTCATTTCTTCTAATTCTAATGTAGTATTATCAGAAATTTCTTGTATTTGTGCTTCATGTTGTTGTTCTAATTTATAAATTCGATCATCATTTTCTCTTATTAAATTAGCAATTTGGTCTTCATAGGTTGTACGTAAAACATTAATCTCATTTTCATATTTATGAATTAATGGTAATTTTTCACTTTCATATTTTTCTTTTATAGCATTAGTTTCTAATTTGTATTGTTCATTACCAATCTCAATAGAATTCAAATGCTTTTCATTTAAGCTTTCAACAACTAAATCATGATAATTTAATAGGGAAGTTAGATTCAAATCAAATCTTTCCTTATTTCTTCTAAGCTCAGCTTCTTTTGATCTTAAATTATTTTTTAATGATGTATTTAATTCAGTTAAATCCTTATTCATTGAAATTAATTCATCATTCTTTTTCTTAAATTCATCAAGCTCATTTTTTAAATGAACTATATTTTTATTATCACTTTCAAGTTCTCTATTTCTTTTTTCAAGCATCAGCATATATTCTTCAGGAGTAGCCTTATTTTCCTTCATTCTACGCTTTAAATTTAAAACCTGCTCTGCTAATTGCTTTGATTCTTCTTGCTTACGGCGTTTTTCATCTTCCTCGTATTGTTGCTTTAATTGTGGCTTTAATTCATTGCCAACAATAAATGAAATAAATGATGTAAGAGAAGTTATTTCTGCAAATTCATCTGCAAGATCATCACTGAATGGATCATATGATTTTTTCACTTCTTTTACACTATATCCGTCTTTTATGTAATTTGATATATAATCATATAGGCTTACAGCGTGACGGAAATTATTATTCATCTTTAAGATATTTGTTTTAACAATTGGAGGCTTAACCATAGGAGCCTTAGATACTTGAACCATTAAATCAGTTTGTAATAAGGATGCAATTATTCTTTGACAATCCTCAATTCTTTTTATCAATTCCTTTGTTTCTAAATCAATAAAAGGATATGGATTATCAGTTCTTTTTTCATAAAAATCTGTTTTAATCTTCAATAATCTATTTTTTGTTTTAATTGTTTTGTCAATATTAAACGAACCAGTATAAGAATTGATTGCTTCTCTAATTTTTAAAAGCCTTAAATCAACAAAATCGCGAAGATATGCTAAAAGCATATATAAGAATCTATTTTCATAGATTGCATAATCTGATAGCTTTTCAACCATATATATTTTATCTGGTATTAAATCATCTTCGGGATCTTCAGGTATTTTTGTTATTAATCCACTATGTCTTTCAAGGTGTTCAATTGAAGCCTTTGATATTTTTTTGGCCTTTTCAATGGGAACAACTTCTCCATTAGTAGTAATGAATTGACGCTCCTCTTTAATTGCATTTGCAATAAAAACAAGACCATCTTCTATTTGCTTTACCCAATCTTCTTCTATTGTACAAATTAATTTTACACTTTCTAGCTTATCGTTTTCCTTATTTGCTAAAGAAATTAATGCTCTTTCTTTTCTACAAGCTGTATCATCCTGTGTTTTTCTACGATATTCTAAAAAGGCGCGATATAATAAATCTAATTGATTCATAGAAGTTTCCCACCTTTACTAACAATTTTAAATCCTATCCATTACGTTCAATACGTTCTATGTATTCCTTACATAATGGCATTTTTCCTTCACCAAATACTTCCTCCATATATTGAATCAAGCCTTCTGCTTGATTTCTTATATATACAGGATTCATGCTTTCTAGCTTTCTGATAACCTTTCTTGCTAGGATATCATC
>JALEQD010000140.1 GCA_022768655.1 Anaeroplasma sp. | reverse complement strand
CAATTTCAGGCTTAGATGGTTCAGGAAATTACAAGCTTGTTGGTACATTAACATCAACACTTACAATCACACCAAAGAAGCTAGGCTTTAACCTAACAGATACAACATATGAATATGATGGTGCATATCATGATGGTATTATGTATATCAAGGATGGTAATGAAACATTAGGATATAATTATGTATCAGAAGATATAGTTGATAATGCAACAGTAGAATTAACAAAAACAACATTAAATGTAATTAATGCCTCAAAGTATACAAATTATGTTAATACAATCGTTATAACAAGACCAGCAAGTGAAGGTATTGATGCGTTAACATTAACATATGTGTATAGAAATGGTTCTTGGACAATTTCAGGCTTAGCTGATGGTTCAGGTAACTACGAGCTTGTTGGTACATTCAAATCAAGTCTTGAAATCACACCAAAGAAGCTAAGTATTAATGCTATAAATTCAGAATTAACATTTACATTTGATGGACAAACACATTCTGGTTTAAGTGATAACGATAGTAATCCTAACTTCGAATTTGATGGATTAGTTTCTATTGATAGTGGAGAAATATTATCAACTAATTCTAATGCATTACATGCTGGTGTTTATAAAAATATTGCTCCTATATCATTTATAATAACTAATACTAATACTACTCAGTATTATTATTATGATTCAACTGGTTGGACAGTAAGAGAAAACAACAAAAATGTTTTAGGTAATTATAATGTTACACTCGATGAAATAACAATCACTATTTTACAAAAGGAATTTAAATTTACATTTGATTCAGAACGAGTATATTACGATTATGATATGAAGCCTCATAATGGTATTACATATACTGATTCACTAAATTCAAATCATAATACTTATACAATCACAGGATTAATTTCTGGTCATAATGCCCTATTAGTTCAGGTTGCAATCAATGATTCTGGTAGAATTGTCACTTCAGTAACAGAAATAGGAGAATATCGTTATTCTGTTGATATAATTGAAATTTATGATGGATCAAATATATATAAATATCAATATAGTAATGGCGGCTTAAAATTAATTTCTGGTGATTATGATGATTATGTATTAAGTGAGGATAGTAAATTAGAATCAATTATTGAAATTATGTCTTCAGTTATAAAAATAAAATTTGATGATAATATTTCTTATGTTTATGATAGTTATCCTCACGATGGATTAACAATAAATTCTAACAAAACATATGAACATACAAATCCTACTTATGATTCAAATGGCGAAGCACTTGAGACTGTTGAAGTAATTAAGACAAAAAATGAAATGACTAATGTTGGAATTTATACAAATAGTGTCAGTCTAGTTAAAATTATAAGAAAAGCATATAACGGAAAAGATGAAGTAACAGAATATATTAGTCCAGATAAAAAAATAGAAGCAAATGGTAGAGTTAGATATTATCTATTAGATGAAAATGGAGACGAGGTTCTAGATTCTAATGGTAATCCAAGATTTTCAATCTTTAGAATTGAAATAGAAGGTTTCCCTTCTTATCGTATTACTCCAAAGAGTTTAACAGTTAATATTATAAGTAATGGTGAATATCCTATTTATGATGGTTCATATATTGATTTTACAAATTATGTTGAATTATCAATAGAAGATAATCTTGGCAATGATGAATTCAGTATAAATTCTTCTGGTAATCATAGTATTAATGCTGGAATATATGATTATATTCTTAAGCTAATTAAGGTTTCACGTATTAGTGATAATTTTGAAGAATATTATAATGCAACTGGTAATTTATGCTTATCAGATGGTAATACTAATAATTCAAGACTTAAAAATTATAATTTAACAATTAATAATTCTGCAATAGTTGAGATTAAGCCTAAAAAGGTAGAATTATTATTAGTAGAAAAAAAGATTACTTATGATGGTTTATTACATTATGGTAATGAGTTGTTACCTGAGGACTATAATTGGTTTACAACTATTGACCAAGCAGAATTTAAATTTAATGGAGATGCTTGTATAAATGTAAATAATAGTGGCTATGAATATAGCTATTCTAAAATTACAGTTAAGCAATATCTACGTGGTAGTTTAACTAGAATTGAATATTATGATATTAATTCTAATACTTCATATGTAGATGG
>JALEQD010000132.1 GCA_022768655.1 Anaeroplasma sp. | reverse complement strand
CAATGGAAAAATAATTACTAAAATCCCCACTGGAACATATGGTGATTTATTATTAAAAGCTATTTGGTCTGGTGATAAAGTTTCAATCACAACATCAACTCAAAATCTGCAAATAACATATACACATGCCATTTTGGAACTTCCTTCTAATCCATTCGGCAATTATTGTTACATAACTGTTGGATCAGGTGTAAAATCTCTCTATATATATGGTAGTTCAAATATTATTTATAAGATTGCAATAAATTTAAATGGTGTATCTAGAGATTTTAAACTTTATATTAAAGATGTATCATTGCAAGCTCCTTCATTTTATAATTGTATTACTTATACTAATAGTTATACACTAAATATGTTTATTAGAGGTAATGTATATATATATGGTTCTAATGGTACTAATGGCTCAAATGGTAGTAATGGCCAGTCTGGAATTTCAACAAGATTATATGGATTAGCTGGAAATAGTGGTATCAGTGGAAGCAATGGAACAAGCGGAGTTTACTGTTATAAATTAATTTTAAATATTTCAGGTTCATTAACAATTAGAGGTGGTAATGGTGGTAATGGTGGTAATGGCGGATATGGTGGTCATGGAATAAATGGTCCAAAAAGCCCTTCTGGTTCAATTTTTAACCCTATTGCAGGAGACAACGGTGGTAATGGTGGTAACGGTGGTAATGGCGGTAATGGTGGTAACGGTGGTTACGCTATTTATGTTTTAAGTACTATATCAATCTCTGGAAGCACATATACCTTAATTGGTGGTAATGGTGGTAACGGTGGTAACGGTGGCAATGGTGGATACGGCGGTGACGGAGCCAGTGACACAAGTTCTAACATATTTAATGGAGTTGGTGATCCAGGTAATGGTGGCAATGGCGGTAACGGTGGTTACGGCGGAAATGGTGGTAATGGTCAAAGTGGCTTAAATGTAACAACTTATTTATCAATTTCTGGATATTCTGGAAATGGTGGTTACGGCGGAAATGGTGGTTCCCCTGGAGATGGTGGTAGTGCTGGTACTTCAGGTGGTAATGGCAAAGATGGAATTGCAGGACAAGATGGTGCTAATGGCAAAAATGGAATAAGATTATGATTTCTGCACTGACTAAAAAATTTATTGGATAATCAAACTATCAATAATTTACCACAGATAATTAATGCAATTGGTGCTGAACTTCATTAAGCAGAATATAAAAAACAAGAATTCGATAAATATTTGAATTCAATATTTTATAAAACATAATAAAAAGCCGATTATCTACTTGTTTAAGTATGTAGTCGGCTTTTTAGCATAACAACAGTAAAACTTGGATTTGTATTCAAAATTTTGGGTATTTCTTGTTTCTTTAGATATTCTATGTTATATTATTTCTAGAAATATTTTTAAATGAAGGAACAAATATATGCAAAAATTTTTAGATTAATTAAACGATAATTTGATATATGTTAGCGATAGAGAAAATGGTAAATAAATGATTATCAATTCTGAAGTTGAAAGATTAGATTATCTTATACGTGGGAATAAGAATAAGATTTTAAAAGAAATTAACTATGGTGATAAATTTATTATATTATCTATAAGATTACCTATTAATTATAAAGATAAATGTAAAAGAGAATCTTTTGTACATCCTTTGAAATGCTGCGATTTCAAGAGTAGAAACACCAAAAGATTAGAACATTTTATTATTGATATCATTAAGTAATCTTCTGCTATAGGATTGGTGGAAAGAACAATAAAAAAATATGTGTTACTTATCAGATTTTTCTATTTTAAGAATACTAAAAAAAATCAAATTCAAATATAAACATGATTCAAATTAGTGATAGATTTCATCTAAAAAAAATTGTATTGATGCAATCAAGTGTGATTTAAAGAAATTAAGTTATAAAATTATTGATTTATATGGTAAATAATAAACTACTATATGGCGTACTAATTTCCGATTTAAACCTAGATCAAAAAATTGAGTAGTTTTTAATAGAATACTTACATAATGATAATTATCACAGTAAAGCATTAAATATTATTTCTTCACTTAAAGAAATAATCACAAATAATTCTTCAACATTAATAAATGATTATCTAAATATATTCCACCTGAATGGAATGATTGGATTAAAGTAAAAGAGTTTATTAATGGTGTCGAAAGAGATATTATAGCAGTAAATAATCAATAAAAGAGCTGAATATAATAATAAGTTAATGAAAATTATTAAAGATATTAAATTGAAGGATACTACAAAACCTTCTATCCTAGTTGATCTTGCGGATTCATATTGGGAATATAATTATGGCATTTATAGGCATTGACCAATTCTTTTATTGATAATAGTCAAAATCTTTGTTGTTATTTTCATTCATTTTGATATTTAATTTTAGGTGATTTAAAATCAAATGGTGTAATTTGATAAACATAATAATTTAACCAGTTAGAATACAAGATATTTGCTGTTGAACGCCATAAAACGTCAACATCAGATTTATCCTCGTTAAAATAATTTAAAGGCTCATCAATTGGTAAATTCTTGGCTTTATCTCTTTCATATTCATTTTTTAAGGTATATTTATCATATTCTAAATGTCCTAAAACAAATACTTGCTTATTATCAATTGATTTTAATATAGTAGTTCCACATTCTTTTGATGTACAAAGTGGAACTAATTTTTTTTCATTAATTAGGTCAGATTGTAAATTATATGTATGTCTTGATTGTGGTACATAAAAAATATCATCAATTCCATTTAATAATACTTCATGTATTACAGATTTTTTATGCTTAAACACACCAAAAAGCTTTTTTTCTAGATGGTATTTTTTTATACCATAAAAATAATTTAATGCTGCTTGAGCACCCCAGCAAATAAACATAGTAGAAGTAACATTTGTCTTTGAAAACTCAAATATTTCCTTTAGTTCTGAATAATAATCAACATCCTCAAATTCTAAATGCTCAACTGGTGCACCAGTAATAATCATTCCATCATATTTATTATTTTTTATTTTATCAAATGTAGTATAAAATCTTTCTAAATGAGAAAAAGAAGTATTTTTAGATTCATGTGATTTTGGTACTATTAGTGTAAGATTAACCTGTAGTGATGAATTAGCTAATAGCCTACATAATTGTGTCTCAGTTTCTATTTTTGTAGGCATTAAATTTAAAATTAAAATATTAATAGGTCTGATATCTTGATGAGATGCACGATTAGTAGACATTACAAAGATATTTTCATCTTTTAATGTTTGATATGCAGGAATATCCTTAGGAATAATAATAGGCATTATATTTGCTCCAATGCTTGTTTAATATCATCAATTAAATCATCAACGTTTTCAATACCTACAGATAATCTTATTAAATCAGGTGTGACACCAGCCTCAATTAATTGTTCATCAGATAACTGTCTATGAGTATGACTAGCTGGATGTAAAATACATGATTTTCCATCAGCAACATGAGTAGCGATATAGATTAATTTTAAGCTATCCATAAATTTATTTGCTTGAGCTCTTGTACCTTTTAATCCAAAGGCTAAAACGCCACAAGTACCATTAGGACAATACTTCATTGCTAAATCATGATATTCATCATCAGGAAGTCCTGCATAATGTACCCAAGCAACCTTGTCATTTGATTTTAAAAATTTAGCAATCGCTAAAGCATTTGAGCAATGACGCTCCATTCTTAAATGTAGAGTTTCTAATCCCATATTTAAATAAAAAGCATTTTGTGGAGTTTGAATAGGACCTAAATCTCTCATTAACTGGGCTGTTGCCTTAGTAATATAAGCACCCTTACCAAATTTTTTAGCATATGCAATGCCGTGATATGATTCATCTGGTTCGGTTAAGCCAGGGAATTTTTCTGGATATTTTAACCAATCAAAATTACCACTATCAACAATACAACCACCAACAGTGCAGCCATGTCCATCCATATATTTTGTAGTAGAATGTGTAACAATATCAGCACCAAACTCAAATGGTCTACAATTTATTGGTGTAGCAAATGTGTTATCAACAATTAGTGGAACACCCATTTTGTGCGCAACCTTAGCAAATTTTTCAAAATCAAAAATTGAAACAGAAGGGTTAGTGATTGTTTCACCAAAAATACATTTTGTGTTAGGTCTAAATTCCTTTTCTAAATCCTCTTCAGAAATATTTAAATCAACAAAGCTACATTCAATGCCCATTTTTTTAAGTGTTACACCAAATAAGTTATATGTGCCACCATAAATAGCAGAAGAAGCAATAAAATGATCTCCAGCTTCGCATATATTAAATATTGCAAAGAAATTTGCAGCCTGACCAGATGATGTAAGCATTGCTGCTACACCACCCTCTAATGCACAAATTTTTGCCGCTACACTATCATTTGTTGGATTTTGTAATCTTGTATAAAAATAGCCTTCTGCCTCTAAATCAAAAAGCTTTCCCATATAATCACTACTATCATATTTAAAAGTTGTACTTTGTACAATTGGTAATTGTCTTGGTTCACCTTGCTTTGGCTCATAGCCTTTATGAATACATTTAGTTTCGTTTCTCATTTTAATGTCATCCTTTACTTTAGTATTTTCAAATATTATAACATATCTTTATCTATTTTATATATTTTTTATTTATTTGTAATTTTATTATTTTTTCTATAAATTAAGAAATACATATAAAAACGCAAATTTTTTAAAATCTTATGTAAGAAAAATAATTATTTTTTTTAAAATAAACATAATATATTTATATGTTTTTCAGTATAAAATTAATGTATTATGTTAACCGTATATGGTATAATTTATACATAAGTAGGTGTTAAAATGAAAAAAATAGATGCGCATACACATTTGATTCAAAATATATGTGGGATTGGTTCTAAAGGAGAGCTTAGACCATTGGGAAAAGGAAAAGCTCAATATGCTAGTGGTGATATAATTCAGCTTATTCCAGAAGAATATGGTGATTATTCATTAACTGCAGAAACGCTAATAAAAGTATTAAAGGAAAATGATGTTGAAAAAACAGTTTGTCTTCAAGGAAACTATGCTGGCTTTCAAAATTTGTATACATATGAATCACAAGAAAAATATCCTGATATAATTTTAGGGGCGGCAACATATGATTTAACATCATATAATAGAATAAGAATTATTGAAAATTTATTTGATAAATTAAAATTTAAGGTAATTAAAATGGAAATGTCTAATGGTTCAGGCTATATGGCAAACCATGATACTATATCACTAGATGGAGATTTGATGCATGAAGCATATAAAATGGCAAATGAGCATGATCTAGTATTTGTTATCGATATCGGAAGACCTGGAAATAATTGTTATCAAATAGATAATTTAGCTAATGCTATTAAAAAATATCCTAAAATGAAATTTGTTGTTTGTCATTTAACAGCACCACAACATAATCAAATGAATATTTTAGAAGAAAATATGAAAAAATTAAATTTTGATAATGTATTTTTTGATATTGCAGCACTACCAAATAACACAAAAGGGCAATATCCTTTTATTGAAGCACAAAAATATATTAGAAAAGCAATTGATATTGTCGGTATAGATAAAATTATTTGGGGAAGCGACTTCCCTTCAGCAATGGGATATTGCTCATACAAGGAATCATATGATTATATTGAAAATAGTAGTCTATTTACTGATGATGAGAAAAATAAAATATTATATTTAAATGCAAAGAGAGTTTATTTCAATGAGTAAAGGTCTTTATATTCATATACCATTTTGTAAAACCTTGTGTAGCTATTGCGATTTTCCTAAAATAATTGCAAAAGAAGAAAATCATATAAATTATATAAGTAAATTATTAGAAGAAATAGATTCTTATAATAATGAATTAAATAATATTTCCTCTGTATATTTTGGAGGAGGTACACCTAATAGTATTTCACTTTCTCTATTAGAAAAAGTATTTATTAGAGTTAAAAATATTTTAGCTAATTCATCTGAAAATTCAATTGAATTAAATCCTGAATTAATTACAGAGGAATTATGTGATTTATTATTAAAATATAATATTAATAGAGTTAGTATTGGTGTACAAACAATTAATCAAAAAGAAATAAAACTTTTAAATCGTCATCATTCGAAGGAATTAGTGATTGAAAAAATAGAACTACTTCGTAAAAAAAATATTACTAATATTAATTGTGATTTTATATTTGGTATACCCGGACAAAATATTAATGATATTTATCAAGATTTAAAATTTATAGAAGAATTAAAGCTACCTCATATATCATATTATAGTTTGATTTTAGAAGCTAAAACTGTATTAGAATATAAAATTAAAAAGAAAGAGATATCAATATTAGATGATGATATTGTAGCTGATATGTATGAATTAATAGTTAAAAGATTAAAGTCTTTAGGATATCATCATTATGAGGTTTCAAATTTTTCATATAATGGCTATGAAGCAAAGCATAATATGCTGTATTGGAATTGTGATGAATATATAGGTATTGGTGCTGGTGCGTGTGGATATATAAATGATAAAAGATATCAAAACCATAGAATCATTAATCAATATCTAAATGATTTTTTAGAAGAAGAGGAAATTATTTCAATTAATGAAAAGAAAAAGGAATATTTCTTATTAGGATTAAGAATGCTTGATGGTGTATCAATAAAAAAATATAAAGAAAAATTTAAATCAGATCCATTTAAAGACTTTAATATTTCAAGTCTAATTGATAAAGGGTTATTAGAAATTGATAATGATTATCTTAGAATACCTGAAGATAAAATATTTATCGCAAATTTAGTTTTTGAAGAATTTGTTGGTGATTAAATGAGAAAAAAAATAGAAAAAGAAGTAATATTTTATGAAATATCAGATTTTAAATATTATTTACAAAATGATAAAAGATTAAGCCAAAATACTATTACTGCATATATAACAGATTTAGAAGGATATGCATCCTTTATGAAGGAATATCAAAAAATTGAAGATGTTATAGATATAGAACGAGAAAATATAAATAAGTATATATTAAGCTTAAAAAGAAAGGAATTGTCTAAGACTAGTATTTCAAGGAAAATAATTGCTGTAAAGGAATTTCATAAATTTTTATATCAAGAAAGAATTACAAAAGAAAATCCAGCTCGTTTTATCGATACTCCAAAAATAGATAAAGCTTTACCTGTGGTTTTATCAAAAGAAGAAATAAATAAAATGCTTGCATCAATTCCTACTGATACACCACTTGATTTAAGAAATAAGGCGATGATGGAAACATTATATGCATCTGGATTAAGAATATCTGAATTACTAGCCCTAAGACTTTCTAATTTACACTTAAGAGAAAAATATATGATAATTGTAGGAAAGGGAAATAAAGAAAGAATGGTACCTTTAGGTGAAATGTCTGTTATTTACCTTAGAAAATATATTGAAGAGGGAAGAACTAAATTAACAAAGGGTAATACTGATCTATTGTTTTTTAACTATAAAGGTGATCAGATGTCAAGACAAGGGTTTTATAAATATATAGTTAATTTAGCAAAAAGTACAGGAATAACAAAGGAAATATCTCCTCATACTATTAGACATAGCTTTGCAACACATCTGTTAGAGGGTGGTGTTGATTTAAGAGTTGTTCAAGAATTATTAGGACATGAGGATATTTCAACTACTCAAATATATACGCACATTGATAGATCAAAGCTTAGAGAAACATATGATAATGTTTTTCCGCTTGCTAGAAAGGATGAGGAAAATGTATAAAAGAATATTTTGTGTTGTAATGGATTCGGTTGGCTGTGGTACTGCACCATTAAGCTATCTATATGGTGATGATGGCGCAAATACAATAAAGCATATTTCATATCATGAAAATGGAATTAGCCTGCCAACACTAGAAAAATTAGGCTATGGCAATTTATGTGAAATAAAAGGAGTAAAGCCAATAGCTATAAAAGGATATTATGGAAAAATGGATGAGCTTTCAACTGGAAAGGATACAATGACTGGACATTGGGAAATGATGGGAATTAAAACAACATCTCCGTTTATGACATTTACTGACACTGGCTTTCCAAAAAAGCTTATTGATGAGCTAGAAGAAAAAACAGGACATAAGGTTATTGGTAATTATGCTGCATCAGGAACTGAGATTTTAAAGGAATTAGGCGAAGAGCATATTAAAACAGGTGCTATGATTGTATATACATCAGCAGATAGTGTACTTCAAATTGCTTGCCATGAAGAATATTTCGGATTAGAAGAATTATATAGATGTTGCAAAATAGCAAGAGAAATATGTATGAAGCCTGAATATATGGTTGGTAGAATTATTGCAAGACCATTTATAGGAAATACAAAGGATACATTTAAAAGAACTACTAATCGTCATGATTATGCATTATCACCTAGTGATACTACTGTGTTAAATTATCTAAAGGATAATGGCTATGATGTAATATCAATAGGTAAAATTAATGATATTTTTAATACTAGTGGAATAACAGAGGCATATAAAACAACATCAAATCATAATGGAATGGAAATAGCTATAGAATTAGCTAAAAAGGATTTTACAGGCTTATGCTTTTCAAATTTAGTTGATTTTGATGCATTATATGGACATAGAAGAGATCCAAAGGGCTATAAAATGTCATTAGAGGAATTTGATAATGATTTGAATCTATTAATTAAATCATTAAATGATGATGATTTATTAATAATAACAGCAGACCATGGTAATGATCCAACCTGGAAGGGTACAGATCATACTAGAGAATATGTTCCGCTTTTAGTGTATTCTAATAATATTAATGCTGGTTCGTTAGGAACTAGATCAAGCTTTGCAGATATAGGAGCAACAATAAGTGAGAATTTCAATGTAAAAATGCCTAAAATTGGTAAATCATTTTTAAAGGAGCTAAAGTGATGAATAATTTTATTTATAATACTCCAACAAAGGTATTCTTTGGCAAGAATCAGGAGGATAAGCTTGGTGAAATTCTTAAATCATATAATATTAAAAAAGTATTATTACATTATGGAAAAGAATCAATTAAAAAATCAGGCTTATATGATAAAGTAATAAATCAATTAAAAGCCTTTAAAATTGATTTTGTTGAATTAGGTGGTGTTACACCTAATCCAAAGCTTTCATTAGCCTTAAAGGGCGTAGAAATAGCTAAAAAGGAAAAGGTTGATTTGATATTAGCAGTTGGTGGTGGTTCTGTAATTGATTCAGCAAAATTAATATCAGTCGGTGCTAAGGTTGATTTTAATCCATGGTTATTTTCAATAAAAGAAAAAACACCTAATGATCATATACCAGTTGGTACTATTTTAACAATATCAGCTGCAGGAAGCGATATGTCAAATTCATGTGTAATAACAAATGATACAACAAAGGAAAAAAGAGGTTTTGTATCAGAAGAAAATAGATGCTTATTTGCTATACTTAATCCTGAGCTAACCTATACAGTTTCAAAGTATCAAACAGCATGTGGAATTGTAGATATAATGATGCATACGCTTGAAAGATATTTTTCATCTGGAGATGATACTCCATTAACAGATAACATTGCATTAGGACTTTTAAAAGCTGTGTATGATGCAGGAAAAATATTAATTACTGATCCGTATAATTATAATGCAAGAGCAACAATTATGTGGGCTAACAGCTTATCTCATAATGGATTAACTGGAGTAGGTAGAAACTATATTATGAGTGTTCATCAGTTAGAACATGAGCTTAGTGGTATGTATGATGAAATATCACATGGGGCAGGCTTAGCAGTGTTGTGGCCAGCATGGGCAAAAATAGCATACAAGGCCGAAATAAAAAGGTTTTCAAGATATGCATATGAAGTAATAGGGATAACGAAAACAAACGATTCTATAGCCGATATTTTAAAAGCAATTGAAGAAACACAAAATTATTTTATTTCACTTGGAATGCCTAAAAGCCTTAGAGAATTAAATGTGAAAGAATCTAGTCTTGAAGAACTAGCACATAATACAATGTTTAAAGGAAAAAGAGTCTTAGAGGATATAATAAAAGTTGATTATGAAATGGCTTATAAAATACTAAAATTAGCTTATTAATACATAATTTAAAATACTATTATGCTTATAGATATAGGAAGAGCATAATAGTATTTTTTTTCAAATGCGAAATAGTATTAAAAACTAGATATAGATAATAAATACAATTAATATGTAAATTTTAAAGAAAGATTATTTAATATTTATTTCTAGATTGAAAACGAAATAAATCATTTAAGCAATGGTGACAAAAACTATAGAAAAAATAAAAATCTAATCACAAATAAATTAAAGATTGTGTAGCTTGGATTGTTAAAAATAATGACATTATAATTAGCAGTTTTAGTATTTTATCAGATGAAAATTGTTGCAGTAATTTAATAAAAAATAATATATCTTATACACAATTTAAGCATATTGAAAAATATGAAACAATAACCATAAGATATGACAAATTTAAAGTAAGATTATAATATTAGCTTGATCATAAAAATCAGAAATATTACACATGATTAAACACACAAAGAATATATATATGTTGAGAATATAAAAAAACTATATATGAATTGAAATAATAAAAAAATTCAAACATAAAATAGTATTAAAAACTAGATATGATTATATATGAATACATAAATAAGTTTTTTATAAATAGAAAATTGATTTTCAAGGTCTAGATAACTTATGATTTTTTTATAAAATTAAGTTTATATTGATAATGTAAATAACAGGAAATTTTAGAGCTTAAATACTAATTGCGTGATTCAAATGATAAAAAACTAGAAGAAGTAGTACACACTTGAAAAAACAATAATTATTATAATCAATAACAAAACGATTTTATTTGGAATGAAATATAATTTTAATTAATAGTAAAGTTGATAATTATAAATTTATTTAAAATGGTTAATAAACGTTAAATATAATATTTAAAACTAGATTAATAATGAAAAAATTATACTTTATAAACAGGAATAAATAGAAGATACCAGATAAATAAATAACGTGATATTCTTTAAAAAATTAATAATTAGCTAGTAGGAAAAACCAGCATATCAAAATATCAATAATAATTTATAAAAATAAGATATAAGGTAGAAAACATGATATTTCAGAATTAAACAAAATAAAAAACAGTAAAAAGCTAAAATTATCCATTTAAACTATAAAAAAATATTATATATTCAAATTATTTCAAAATGACGTGTTGAATATAAAAAAATTACAGCGAGTGCTTACAAACATATTCAAAATTGACATATTGAGCATAATAGATCAGTGTTTCGTATAAATGAATGGATTCTCTAGGTGTAAACCCATAAATAGGAACGTGTCCAAAACAAATTGAGATTTACAATTATTCAGGTAACGTTTTTTCGATTTGTAAAACGCTTGCATAAGTGTAAAAAACCTTTATTTGGAGCCATTTTTTAAGATAGGAGGATATTAACACAAATGGTGTTATCCACCTATGTACAAATTATCGCATTATTAAGCCATATTTTAATGGTTTACATAATATATATTATGATAACTTAATTAGTTGTAGAAAAACATCATTTTTGGGTTTGAAAGAAGATTATTCGACCGAAATGAATATCGAAAATTGCGAAAATAAGCCATTTTTTTACCCTTAAACATATTCTTCTTTTGTTCTTTGAGTATGTTTAACAAAAAACAACAAAATTATCTAGAAATCGAGATTCTAAAATATGGTCGATTACCCACTTCAACCTCTATTTTTCTCCTATTTTGAAGCGAGGCTGGATTTGTAATCTATCCAATATTAAACGAAATCTTTTTCATATACCTGTTCTTCTACTGCTTCTATCAGTCGCTGTAGCTTGTATCAAATCCATCGTGCCCAAAAAATATAACTTTTAAGCATTCGTTTTCTATTTATAAATCTATTTATCTTCTTATTTTTATCTTTGAGGATTCCGAACTTTTACGATAATTGATAATATATGATAAATTCTTTCAAACTAAGCTATTATTTTATGTTAGTTTAATTATAGGCATTATTTTTGCTTATATTTATACCTATATACATTTCATATATGTTTTTCTTGAATTCCTATTACATTTTATATATTACTTTATTAATATACATTATTTATGTCTATTAATATTTTTTGTAAATTTTTGTTTCTTTTTCGCTTGTAATATAATATTTTTATTTTATATACATTATTTATGTCTATTAAATTATTGGCATAAATTATGTTTTTAGACTGATGTTTTTTTGTTATATACCTTTTTTTCTTCTGAGATTTTTTCATATGTATTTTTATAGAAGATTGTTTTATTTATTAATCTTTAGAAAAAGTATTTTCACATATAGATCATGATGTAATTATTAACTCATTTGTTTGAAATCTTTGGTAATTATATTTAATTTTGTTTATTTTTGTATTATCTTTTTTAATATACATTATTTATGTCTATATAAAAATGCGCAAAAAAAATACGGATTACTCATCTTCATCCGTATCCATTAATATATCAAATAATGTCATTTGCTTCATCTTAGCACTCATCATTTCTTCAGGCACTAATCTTACCCAAGTTGCCGCTCTTCCTGTTCCTGTTGAGCGTACCTTATTTTCTTTTTTAAGCTTTTCTAATGCTCTATTTATTGTTGAATCTGAAAGGGTTGGATGGGCATTTTTTATTTGCTCTCGTGTGAAAACCTCACCCAATCTTAATATTGTAGCCTCAACATTATCTACCTTTCTAATCCTCTTATCGAACTTAAAATCTTCTGCTTTTCCTTCTACCTGCTGATATGCATTTAGCATGGTTTTTATAGTTAATCTATTTAAAGGTGCTGTTTGAGAAAAGCCCTCCTCCCAGTCATATCCAGCTGATATTGTAGCTGTTTTGAACTTATCCTTATCTTCATAATATAATTGAAAAAAGCTTATATACTTGAAAACATTGAATCTTTCTCTATACAATAAACAGTAAAAAATTAAAAGAGACATGAATTCATTATAATTTGTAAAAACATTCAAATGAAGTAAATCGACATAAATATTGGTGATTATCTGCGTTGGTTCAATGGTTTGGCTATATAATAATTTTTCATATAGTTTTAGCTCTTCTGACATTTTTTCTCTTTTAGAAACCTTTTTCTTATCAGTTAATAAATTAACCTTATAATCAACGATTTCTGTTGCATAATCTATGCCGTTTTCTCCAAATATTTTTTTCCCTAATTGTAAGAATTCATTTGTAGTTAATTCAATATCTTCGCCCTTTTCCTGTACCAATTTGAATACATTTTTAAGGTTAGATAAGATGGTTTCATCTTTAGTTTTAGGCTTTGAATCCTTTCGAATTAATAATTTAGTTCTGCTTTCTGTAACCTTTAAATCTAATAGCTTTGCAGCATAAAATGTATCCTTTTCTATAGTCGTTTTTACGATTTGACTCATTTCATTTTTTAATATATCTTCATAGTAAAAATCTTTACCCTTAAATCTATATAGCTTAGTTAGATCAATAACTAATTCCTGAGGATATGAAATTCTATCTAAATTATTTAAGCATTTCATTTAAAATACCTCCTTTACACATAACAATATAATTATAACAAATCATATTAATTTTGTGAATAAAATAAATAAAAATTGGTGTTAATATTTCCTACTTTTTTGTTTATTAAGCAGTGCATATTTTTTTAAATAAATATATCAAAACACAAGAAAAAAGCATTTAAGAATAAATGATATTATACTCTTAAATGCTTTTTAAATGTCCTATAATGGCTTTTTATTTTATTGCCTATAATTTTATTATATTTTGTGTATAAACGTCTTAAAACGCTTATAAAATGCTTTTATATTTTATCCTCAGTATAAAATATAGAATTACCAATAAATTCTCTTATAATTGAATTACATGGTATCCATTTGTCTGTAATTGGAATGAAATATTTTAAGAATTTTAATAATCTGTTTGCGGTAATGAAATTTGGACTATCAGATTTTACCTCCTCTAAAAGCTTCATTGCGATTGGGGCCATGATACATAATTCGTAGCTTAATTCAGAATTAAAAACATAATCTGCATTATTTTGGAATGGATAGATCCATCTAAATTCACCATTTCTTACTGATTGCCATGTTGCTAATGTACGCTCACAATCAGTATTACGATATTGATAATCTCTAACCATTCTTCTAACTAATCTAATATCTGAGATACTGATTGGGTTATGATTATCAATTCTTAATTGTGTTATTGGGGCAATATAGATTTTGAATTTGTATTCATTTGAAATTGATGGTGATAAATCATCGTTTAATGCATGTATTCCTTCGATTAAAATTGGCTGTAATTTCTTTAATTTTACAGGTGGCTCTAGGTATCTTTCCTTAGTTTTAAAATCATATACAGGTAATTGAACCTCTTCGCCTTGAACTAATTTTACCAAGATATCATTAAATAATTTTCTATCAAGTGCATCAATATGCTCAAAATCATAATTGCCATTTTTATCCTTTGGACATTTTTCAGGAGGTAAATAGAAATTATCAATGCTTATCATTAATGGATCAATTCCTCTACTTTTTAATTCAATTCTTAATCTATTAGTGAATGTTGTTTTACCACTTGATGATGGGCCTGCAACCGCAATAAGCTTGATATTTTCGATATTTTCCTCTATTTTATTTCCTAATTCGCATAATTGTCTATTATGCTTTGCTTCGCAAATGTTAATAAATTCTAATGCATTATTTGATTCGATTTTTTCATTTATTGATGCAATACTAGATGCTTTTGAGATGTCTGACCATCTATTTGCTTCTTTTAGAGTATTTCTAAATACTCTTTCATCCCTAAATTTAGGAATTTCTCCATCACATTCACTTCTTGGATAAGTAATTAAGAAGCCTGGAGTATAAAGCTTAAGCTCAAAAATCTTTAAAAATCCAGTAGATTGAAGCATATATCCAAACATATAGTTTTTATATCCATTACATTCATACATATGTACTGTATCTTCTTTTCTATATTTTAAAATCTTAACCTTATCTAGATAGCCTTCACTAGAATAATATTTTTCAGCTTCATCCTTTGATACTGAATAACGCTTTATTGGATAATTTTTTTCTACAATTTTATTGATTTCATTGCTAATTTTATCCAAATCTGACTGTAAAAATGGATGTCCTAGATTTGAAACACTAGCAAAAATTGCCCTTGAAACACTATAATTGAAGACAATATTTGCCTTAGGGAAGACATTTTTACATGCCATTAATACGACATATCTTAATGTTGATTGATAGATTCTAGTAACTGATGAATCAGTTAAATCTAAAAGCTGGATATTTGCATCATCCTTAACAATATAGTCTAATTCACGTAGCCTATTATTGACATTTGCGGCCATGTATTTATAATCCTTATTCTCAAATAATTCTGATATTCTACATGGTTCTTTTCGATCTATTATTTGACCATTTATTGTGATTTTCATAATTTTCATTTCCTTTCTAGTTTTTAAAATCACTTTTTATTTTTTATAAATACATTTTTCACAAAACTAAACTAAATAATCTAGTTTTAACAACCATATATCTTTTGAAATATATTTTTCACTAAAAAATGACATAAAAATATCAATATTTTAAGAAAATTTTAATATAAAAAAACAACAAAATATTCCTTAAAAAAATATTTAAAATCATATCTAGTTTCAAAAGATATTATAAATTGTTTTATATAATTTGTTGCAGTATAAATAAATCTAAATAATCTAGTTTATATAACTAGATAGCCTTTGAAATGTTTTTTTGGGATAAAAAAAGGAGGTTTTCCCTCCTTTGTTATTCATCCTTTTCTTCTAAATTTTCATATTCTAGATCGTTTTCCTCTACATCAATAGGATTTCCATCTTCGTCAACATATTCAACTATTTCATCTACTACTTCCTCATCATTTTCATCCTCATTAGATTGATTTGATTTGATATTAGCCATTTCCTCTAATATTGCATTTTGAGCATTTTCTAATGCATTTTTAGTAGCTAAGGCTTCATTTTCCATAGCTTCTTTTAATTCTAATACTAATGTATCAGGATTAATGAATGATTGTAGCTCAGAATCAAGGTCAATGCTTCCTTTATATTCTGTTTTATTTTGAAATAATGTTTGTGCTGTTATTGAAGCTTTCTCAAGAGATATATTTATAACCTCTTGTTCGTAGTCAATAGTTCTATTTTTAAGTCTAAAATATGCTAAATTTACTTTTCTAAAGGTGTATAATTTATATTTAGGATTTATAGAAAAGCTTATTCTTTTATTTTTTCTTTCTCTAGAAATAACTTTACCAACAATATCCGTTTTATGAATTATGTGGTATTCTTTTTCATTATCGCCTGCAACGTAGATGTCTTCATCAATATATTTTATGATTCTTCTAACAAAATATTCGTTTTGTGTTTTATATAAAACGAAGTCTTTTTTACCTAATTTTTGAGGTACTCTAATTGATATCAAATCATCTAATTTAAATATTGGATAATTAATATCATC
>JALEQD010000106.1 GCA_022768655.1 Anaeroplasma sp. | reverse complement strand
TTTCATTGTGCCACCTGGAAAGCAAGCATTATATGACAGATTAAAAAGAAGAGGTACAGAATCTGAAGAAATCATTTCACAAAGAATTAAAAAAGCTGATAGAGAATTCAAAAAAGCATATCTATATGATTATATAGTAGTTAATGATGAAGTAAATAATGCTGCAGATCGTATTATGGCAATAATCCGTGCTGAACATGCTAAAACTGCTCGTTCAATTCACAAATATATGGAATTAATTGGTGAAAGAGAAGATTAGTACTAGCATATTTATTTAATATATGATAAAATATATTTTGGAAAAAATGGAGGGATTTTTATGTCAAATAAGAAGAATTATGATGGTATGAGATATCCATCAGTAGATTTATTATTAGAAAAAATTGATTCAAAATATAAATTAGCTGTTGCTGCTGCAAAGCGTGCAAAAATTATAGAGGAAGAGGAATGGACAGCTGATGAGGATGGCGTATGCGTTAAACCAGTTGGCCAAGCATTAGAAGAAATTTTAAGTGGTAAAACAAAAATGACTTTTAAGGAATTAAAGTAAAATTTTTGACTCTTTGTTTGTAGTATTTAATAAAATATTATAAACAAGGAGTTTTTCTTTTATTATAAAATGAAAGGATTTATTTATGGACTTATTTATTAGATATTTTTTTTATTTAATAATATATTCATTTCTTGGGTATTTATGCGAGGTAATATATGTAGCCATTAGAACAAAAAAAATTACTAATAGAGGCTTTCTATATGGACCAGTTGTTCCAATTTATGGTTTTGGTGCATTGATAATTATTTTATGCTTGACACCACTTTATAATTTGGGAATGTGGTATTTTGTATTTATACTTGGCGTAATTTTAACCTCTGGATTAGAATATTTAACAAGCTATGCTATGGAATTAATTTTTCATATGCGTTGGTGGGATTATTCAAATAAAAAATTTAATATTAATGGACGTGTATGCTTATTAAATAGTACATTATTTGGAATATTAGTTATGGTAGTAATGTATGTTATTCATCCATTTCTTGATAGTTTGCTTGATAAAATAAAAAATCCTGCAATCAATATATCCCTTTTTGTTATATTATTGGTATTTTTGTTGACTGATTTTATATTATCAATTATTAAGCATATTAATATTTCTAAAATGGTATTTAAGTTTAGTAATTTGGTTGAAGCTGCTCAAGAAAAGGCTAATGAATTTAAGGATTATATATCTAATACAAAAACTATGAAAAAGCTATCAAGATTTGCATTAAAGCATCCATCATTAAAAATTCGTTTTAATGGTAAGCCTAGAAGATTTTTTAGTGAATTTATCTTTAAAGCATCTGAATTATCTAAAAAAGAAAAGGATAACGAAAAATAATGGGAATTATAGAAAAAAAATTGGAATTGCTACCTGATTTACCTGGTAGCTACCAAATGAAGGATAAAAATGGCACTATAATATATGTAGGAAAGGCAAAAAATCTTAAAAATAGAGTTAGAAGCTATTTTCATGGTGCTCATAATGCTAAAACAACAAAGCTAGTCTCAGAAATAGCTGATTTTGATTATGTAATTACAAAATCAGAGCTTGAAGCATTTGTTTTAGAAATTAATTTGATTAAGCAATATGATCCTAAATATAACATCATGCTTACTGATGATAAAACATATCCATATATTGCCTTAACGAATGAAGCACATCCAAGGCTAATTGTAACAAGAAATAAAAGAAAAAAAGGAGAGGCGAGGTATTTTGGACCATATCCTAATGTTAGGGCTGCAAGAGAGACTGTTAATTTGTTAAATAGAATATATCCCCTTAGAAAATGCTATAACATTCCTAAAAAGGAATGCTTGTATTATCATATGCATCAATGCATAGGACCATGTATTATAAAAGAAAAGATAGATTATTTACCAATAAAAAATAAAATAGGTTCATTTTTAAATGGTGAGGTTAAAGAAATAATTGATAGTTTAACAATTAAAATGAATAATGCATCAGAAAATATGGAATTTGAAAAGGCTATTGAATACAGAGATTTAATTTCTAGTATAAATGCTACAGTAGCAAAGCAAAAAATATCTATTAATGATTTGACTAGTAGAGATTATATTGCTATATACCTAGATGATGAGGAAATATCGATTAATATAATTATTACAAGATTAGGTAATATTGTTCAAAATCATCAAACAATCATAAATAATTATAATTCTTATGAGGATGAGGTATTATCATATTTATATCAATTTTATGATATAAATGAAAAACCAAAGGAATTGGTAGTAAGAGGAATTGATTCTAACATCATAACTTTAGCATTAAATATACCTATTATTGATGCAAAAATTGGTAAGAAAAAAGAAATTATGGATATGGCAGTAGAAAATGCTAAATATAATTTAGAAAATAAGAGAAATATATATAAAAATACTGTTTTGAAAAAAATGGAAACAATTGAAGAATTAGGTAAATTATTGAATATAAATACTCCAAGAAGAATCGAAGCATTTGATAATTCAAATCTTTTTGGTGAATATCCTGTTTCTGCAATGGTTTGTTATATTAATGGTAAACCAGCACCAAAGGAATTTAGAAAATATCATATTAAAACTGTTGTAGGTGCGAATGATTATGAATCAATGAAGGAAGTAATATATAGAAGATATTTAAGAGTCCTTATGGATGATTTAGAATTACCTGATTTGATAGTTATGGATGGTGGTGCAATACAGGTTCACGCTGCTTTAGATGTGCTTAATTCGTTGAATTTAAGTATACCAGTTATGGGTATTCAAAAGGATGATCACCATAAGGCTACATGCATTTTTTATGATGAAAAATTAATAGAAATTAGTAGAAATAGTCCTATATTTTTACTTCTTTCAGATATTTCTCAAAGAGTTCATGATTTTGCGATTAGTTTTTTTAGAAGTAATAAGGCAAAAGGCTTTTTTAGCTCTCAGCTAGATGGAATTAAAGGGTTAGGACCAAGAAGAAAGGAATTATTACTAAAAAAATTTTTAACTATTGATAATATAAAAAATGCTAGTATAGAGGAAATTGAAAAAATTGGTATTTCTCATACTCTTGCAGAAAGTATAATTGCACATTTTAAAGAAAAATAATATTTATATATTATCAAATAATGTCATTTTGTGTTTAATTAACAATCTTTGTCTTGTTAATAAAGGGTAAATATTGTAAAATATTTATGAGTAAAAAATTAAAAGCGTTGGAGGTTTATTTATGTTAGATTCATATGCTTCACTTAATAAAATACGTAGAAGGGTATTTGAAGAAATAGCAAAGCTTGCTTATGAGGGTGGAGATTATTCAAGACTTGATGATATTCCATATCAAATATATCAGGAAGAAGCAATCTATAGAGAATCAGTTTTTTTAGAAAGAGCAATAGTTGCTGAAAGATTAAGACTTGCAATTGGTCTTCCTGTTAGAAGCGCTAAAGAGCATACACCAGTTTCTAAGGGGATAGAGGAGGCTGTAAAAAGCGAAAAATATTATGAACCACCTCTTGTTAATGTAATAGATTTCGCTTGTAATAAATGTCCTGAAAATTCATATTATGTTACAGATGTGTGTGTTGGATGCTTAGCTAATCCTTGTGCAAATGTTTGTCCAAAGGAAGCAATCAAAATTGTTAATGGTAAATCAGTTATTGATCAATCAAAATGTATTAAATGTGGAAGATGTGCAAATGTATGCCCATATGGTGCAATACATCATAGAGAGCGTCCTTGTCAAAAGGCATGTGGTATGAATGCGATTGAATCAGATGAAAATGGACGTGCAAAAATTAATTACGATAAATGTGTAAGCTGTGGAATGTGTATTGTAAATTGTCCATTTGGTGCAATTGCTGATAAATCACAATTATTCCAGGTCATTCAAGCAATTAAAAGTGATGTTCCTGTTTATGCAATAATTGCTCCTGCATTTGTTGGACAATTTGGACCAAAGGTAAATTTAAAGACTATTGATGATGCAATGGCTAAATTAGGCTTTAGTGGTGTACGTGAGGTTTCAATAGGTGCAGATTTATGTACTATAGAGGAAGCAGAAGACTTTTTAAATAATGTTCCTTCAAAATTAAAATTTATGGCAACATCTTGTTGTCCTTCATGGTCTGTTATGGCTAAAAAGGAATTCCCTGAATTTGAAGGAAATATATCAATGGCTATGACACCAATGGTGTTAACAGCAAGATTGGTTAAAAAGGAGCATCCAAATTGTAAAATAGTATTTGTTGGTCCTTGCGCTGCAAAGAAACTTGAGGCACAAAGAAAGAGTGTAAGAAGTGATGTTGATTTTGTATTGACATTTGAAGAACTAATGGGTATGTTCGTTGCTAAAAAGGTTGATTTTAACACATTAGTAGAAAAGCCACTTGCAAACGAAACTTCAGCATCAGGAAGGGGATTTGCTGTTGCAGGAGGAGTTGCTCAGGCAGTTGTTGATGCTGTTAAGAGAATTAATCCTAATTTAGAAATAAAGGTACAATCAGCACAAGGCTTAGATAATTGTAAAAAATTATTACAAATGGCTAAGGCTGGTAAATATGATGGATATTTATTAGAAGGAATGGCTTGTCCAATGGGTTGTATTAGTGGGGCTGGTACAATTACTCAACCTTCAAAAACAAAGGTTATGGTTGAATTATCAAAGAAGGAAACACCAGTAAAGAATTCTTTTGATTCAAAATATAAGGATAATGTTGGTAAATTAGATTAATATCATTAGACTATAAATATGCTTTATGTATTTATAGTCTTTTTTTTGTTGCCACATGACTTCATTATGCATATAGTAAAATGAGAGTATTGGAGGTTTATTAAAAAAAATGAATCAACATTTTTTAACTGCTAGAGAGCTAGAAATATTTAAATTGCTACTTGAAAATAAAACTACTATAGAAATTGCATCGAAACTAAATATAAGCGAAAAAACTGTAAGAAATCATATATCTAATGTTATTGGAAAGCTTGGAGTAGAATCACGTACTCAAGCAATTATTACTTTATTAAAAAATGGCATGATTAATATTTAAATCATGTCATTTTATTTGTATGGTTATTATAAATTTACTTTTATGAGGTTTATTTATTATAAAAATAAAATGACTAATCCTTAAAGAAATTAGTCATTTTTATTAGAAAATATATTATTTATTTAAGAAATTATCAAATTTGTTGATATCTTTTTTTGTACCGGCAATTACTAGAATAACCTGTGGTTCAATCATATCAGTGCCCTTTGGAATAAAGAATTTATCATCCTTAATCATACCAACAATATTAATGTTAAATCTATTACGTACATCTAATTCTATTAATGATTTTGGTTCAAAATCATCACCTACTATAGCCTTTACCATAACATAATCACCATAAATAATATGGAAATCAATTATTGTATCACTTAGTATTTGATTTGCTAGTGATTGAGCAGAAGCTTCCTCTGGAATGATTATTTCTGTCGCGCCAAGAGAAGCATAAACCTCATTATGACTAAGCTCATCTGATCTAACGATAATATTTTTAACACCAATCTTTTTCAAATTTACAACTGTTAAGATTGAAGCTTGTAAATTATTACCTATTGCTACAACCGCATTGTTTATATTTGAACATCCTAAATCAAGTAGTGAATCATACTTAGTAGTATCTGCGATAGCACAATGAGGGCACACTTTAGAAATTGCTTCAACTGCCTCTTCATTTATATCTACAGCTAAAACATCAACGTTTGCCTCAATTAATGTTTTAGTTATAGAAGCACCAAAACGTCCTAAACCGATAATAATAAAACTTTTTTTCATCCTATAATCACACTCTCTTCAATATATTTAACATTTTCTTTAGATTCAACCATCCAACTTTTATTTACCACGCCAATAATTGTTAATGGACCTATTCTTCCGAAAAACATCATTAAGCATAGTATAATTTTGTTTGCTGAGTTTAAACTCGAAGTTATTCCCATCGATAATCCTGTTGTTGAAAATGCAGAAATAACTTCGAATAATGTTTCTCTTGTTCCAAGCTCTGGTTGAATGATTGATACTAAAATTGTTGTTACAAGACAACAAATTATTCCAACTGTCGTTAAAATGAATGCTTTAACTATTACAGCATTAGATATTGATCTTTCAAATGCTTTTGTCTTTTTACCCCTAGCAAAATAAACTATTGATAAGAAAATAATTGCGAATGTAGTAGTTTTAATACCTCCACCAGTAGAACAAGGAGAAGCACCAATAAACATCAATATAATAATAACAAAATATCCTGCTGGTGCTAGATTACTCATATCTATTGTTGAAAAACCAGCTGTTCTACAAGTGATTGATGTGAAAAATGCTTCAAGCCATGTAATATTATTAAGTGATATTTTTAATAAAAAAGCACCTAATAATATTAATGTAAATGTTGATATTAATACAATTTTTGAATGTAGCTTTAATTTTTTAAAGCTTTTGCATTTAACAATATCCTCAAGCACAACAAATCCTACACCACCTAAAACGATAAGTAGCATTGTAGTTGAGTTTATGAATACATCGTTATTAAATGGTATCATACTATTACTTCCAAAAATATCAAATCCTGCATTATTGAAAGCAGCTATTGTATGGAATATAGAATAACCTAGTGCACTCCAAAAATTATAGTCTACATATTTTAAAAGTGCAAATATATTAACAATTACACCAATAGTCTGTATACCAAATGATATAAAAATTATTTTTCTAACTAAAGCAACAATTCCTTTTACTGAGCTTTGGTTTAATGCTTCTTTTAATAAGAATCTATTACTAACTCCTATTTTTCCACCTATTATTGTGAAGAAGAAAACTGCAATTGTCAGAAAAGATAGTCCGCCAAACTCCATAAGGATTGCCATTATTATTTTTCCAAATATTGTCATTTCTACTGAAACATTCATAACAGATAAGCCTGTTACACAAACAGCAGATGTAGCCATAAATAATGAATCTACAAATCCAAAGCTTTTACCTGATGTAGATGAAATTGGAAGTGCTAATAGAGAAGTACCAACCAATATTCCTACTAAAAAAGATAAAATAATGAAAATATATGGATGTATCTTTTTTGTTGTCATAAGAAACACCTCTATTTTGTATTATATAATATTTGCTGTATATTGACAAGAAAAATAGGAACCGATGGTTCCTATTTATAGTCTATTTATAATATGAATATTTGTAAAATTTTGGATAAGCACTAATGAATTGACTCAGTGTTGTTCTTGTACTTGAGCCTGGATCATGAATTAAAAATGAAGCTGTTTGTAATGTGTTTCCTCCATTATATCCATATACAACTACCCAATGCTGATCATTTGTTGAATTTTTACAGCCCAATATTACAGGCTTACCATTTTTAAGTTGTGTATAAATATTTGCTAAATAATTTGTAGAAGATGTATTTTGAACATAATTATATGGCCAATATAGTGAACCATTACTTGTATAGCTATTATTTCTAGCAAATACTGCTGGAGTAATCGTTGAATTAGTTCTATATGATTCAGTCATAGACATTGCCGTAGTTAAACAACCAATCTGTTTCATTGTTTTTCCACTAGAACCAATATATGTATTTGCCCATCTATTATCATATTGCTTATAGCTAGGGACAGAAAGCTTAACGCTTGAATAATTATTTTTACTGATTAAATATGTATTGTACACATAACCAGTTTTATTTCCCCTATATAATATTTTTGACCAATATCCAGATGAAGATAGTACTAACACACGCTCATTATTGTAAAGCTTATCCTTAACAGCATATGATGTAGATGCTCCTGTTCTTACATTTAATACAGAATTTCCAGTATTAACATATCTTTCTAAACCGGATATTTTTTTAACATAATCCTTTGAAACATAGCCATATGTGTCATCCTTATATTCAACGTAATAGAAATTTCCTGCTTCATTATATATTGTCACATATGATGAATCACTAAGCTTATCCTTTATAGTAGATGTTGTTGAGCTTGAGGTTCGTACATTTAAATTTGAACCACCTGTATTCACAATCCCACAGCTTATAGATTGTGCATTTGCACTTATTCTAGAAAAACCTAGAAATGTACAAAATAAAACTATTATAAAAAGTATAGTTTTTTTCATTTTATCACCTCACCCATACTATAACATAGGGGTTAGACGATATTATTTCCAATAATTTACAGTATAAAATTCATAAAATCACAAATGTGCTTTTGCCAATAAGTGAAAGTATTATCTTCATTTTCTTCATAAATAAGTTTAAGCTTATTTGGTTTCATTTTTTCTAAGAAGGTATAAAGATTATAAAAATGGTTAGTGTTTTGATCATCAATTCCACCATGATAAAGGTAAATATTTTTATTTTCATCATAGTGATTATTTATATCATCAATTACATTTTCACATATTGAAAGCGTAGGAGAAAAAACACCACAGGAATTAATGCTATTAAAATGATATGTCATATATAAAGCTAGTAATGCACTTTCATTAAATCCCAAAATAGAAATATTATCGCTTATTCTATATCTATCAGTTATTATACTATGAACATCATTCATTATATAATTTGCTAAATTATATGATAATTTTGGATCGATATCTGAATCATCTTTTTTGTAATAAGGACAAACCTCACTTATTCTCCATTCATTGTTTTTAGGAGAATGAATTCCAACGCATATGCATTTAGCATTCATTTCATCAAGTATTGAAGGTAAATCAAAAAGCTTTTCATTATCATCTAGTGAATGAAACATTTTTTGTCCATCTAATACATATATTAAAGGGTATTTGTTTTCGTTCAAATTGTAATCCTTAGGTAAGTAAATAGAAATCTTTAATTGTCTTTTTAATAAAACAGCAGTAGTCTTAAAATTTTCAACCATTTATTATCACCTAGTCATATTATAACTTGAATAAAACAAAAAAGCATTAATTTTATTATTTTTGGCACTTATATATTGACAGTGCCAAAAATAAGGTATATAATTACAGCTGTAATAAATTATGGAGGCAAATTATGAAAGAAACAAAAGAATTTAAAACAGAAACAAAAAAACTGTTAGATATGATGATTAATTCAATCTATACACATAAAGAAATTTATTTAAGAGAATTAATTTCTAATGCAAGTGATGCAATAGATAAAAGACATTATATGTCATTAACTGATTCTAATATTGCATCAGATGATTATAAAATATTAGTAGAAGCAGATAAGGACCTACGTACAATTACTATTACTGATAATGGTGTTGGTATGACAAAAGAGGAACTAGAAAATAATTTAGGTACTATCGCAAAATCAGGAAGTAAAGAATTTATGGATGCAGTTGCAAAGGAAAATACACCTGATGTTGATATAATTGGTCAATTTGGTGTTGGTTTTTATTCTGCATTTATGGTTGCAAAAAAGGTTACAGTATTAACAAAGTCAGTAAAGGATAATTCATCACATTTATTCTCATCTGAGGGATTAGATTCATATTCTATCGAGGATGGAGATATGGATACATATGGTTCAGTTATTACATTATATTTGAGAGATAATACTGAAGATGATAATTATGATGAATATTTAGATGAATATAATATTAAAAATTTAATTAAAAAATATTCTGATTATGTTCGTTACCCTATTCAAACTTGGGTTACAAAATATGATCCAAAGGATGAAAATGAAAAGGATGATGATTCAAAAGAGCCTAAAACACATTTAGAGCTCGAAACAGTTAACTCAATGCTTCCAATTTGGAAGAAGAATAAGAGTGAGGTTACTGATGAGGAATTAAATAATTTCTATAAATCTAAATTTATGGATTACCAAGACCCTATAGCTCATATTAACATTAACGTTGAGGGTGCATTAACATATAATGCATTATTATTTATTCCCAAAAAGCCTTTCTATGATATGTATTCAGATAGAAATGAAAGAGGATTACAGTTATACACAAAGGGTGTATTCATTCTAGAAAAGTGTAAAGAATTAATACCTGAATATTTAAGATTTGTAAAGGGTTTAGTCGATTCAGCTGATTTACCTTTAAATATTTCTCGTGAAATGCTACAAGAAGATCGTGCGATAAAGAAGATTGCTGTAAATGTTGAAAAGAAAATTTTAGGTGAATTATCTAGAATGCTAAAAAATGATAGAGAAAAGTATTTAGAATTCTTTAAAGATTATGGTATTAATCTAAAGTTTGGTCTATATGAAGATTATGGGGCAAAAAAGGAACAATTAAAGGATTTAATAATCTTAGATAGTTATAACGAGGAAAAGAAAATAACATTTGCTGAATATAAAGAAAACATGAAGGAAGGCCAGAAGGTTATTTATTATGCTTGTGGTCATGATAAGGATGCTGTTTCTAAATTACCTCAAATGGATTTAGTTAAATCAAAAGGATATGATGTATTAATCTTATCTGACGATGTTGATGAATTCATGATTCAAGTATTAAAGGAATATGATTCTGTTGAATTTAAATCAATTAATCAAGGTGATTTAGATTTAATTGATGAAGAAGAATCAAAGAAAATTGATGAATTAAAGGAAACAAAGAAGGATATTCTTGAAAACATCAAAAATGCATTACCTGGTGTAAAGGATGTTATTTTATCGAAGAGATTAGTAGATGCACCATGCTGCTTATCAGCTGAAAATGGATTATCATTTGAAATGGAAAGAGTATTAAAATCACAAAATCATGGTGATGTTAAGGCTGAACGAATTCTTGAGATTAATCCAAATCATCCAATTTTTGCAAAAATTGAACAAACATATTCAGAAAATAAGGAAACTGGAGATAAATATGCTAAGCTTTTATATGCTCAAGCATTAATTATGGAAGGCATTTTACCAGATAATCCACAAGAAATATCTAAGGATTTATGTGAATTATTATTAAAGTAATTATATTAATGGACAATTATTTATTCAATATGAAAAATAATTGTCTTTTTTATTTGAATATTAAATATAAGATATGCATTTTGTTTCATATTTTCTTTTTTCTGTTTCATATTTTCTTTTTTCCTTCTTGTCATTTCGACTTAAAGTGATATAATAGAAATTTGTTGGGAGGAATAATTATGTTTTTAAGTGAAATTGAAAAGTTAGATTTATTATTTCCTCTTGCTTTAGTTTTGTTATTATCAAAGCTTTTGCAAATGGGATGTAAGAAAATAAAATTACCACAGGTTGTTGGTATGCTACTAGCTGGTATTATTGTTGGATTAATTAAATATATTCCAAATCAGGGTATACTTACTGATTCGGCGATTGCTGGTATTAAGTTTTTAGCTGAGATTGGTGTTGTATTAATAATGTTTTCAGCCGGATTAGAAACAAATATTACTAGCATTAAATCTTGTGGATTATCGGCATTAGTTGTAACGTTATTAGGAGTAGTAGTTCCAATGGGACTTGGTTTTACAGTTGCTGGTATTTTTAATGGCTGGGAAAATGTATATTCTAATTTGTTTTATGGTGTCATTTTAACTGCAACCTCAGTGTCTGTTACTGTTGCTACATTAAAAGAACTACATAGATTAAATGGGAAAGCAGGAACAATTGTTGTATCTGCAGCAATATTAGATGATATTATTGGTGTTGTTATTTTATCAATAGTATTGTCATTATCATTATCTGGTAATAATGGTGTTGAAGCTTCTAATACAATTGGTTCATTAATGACAGGGCATAATTCTAATTTAGCTATATTATCAGTTATTTTAGATGTAGTAATGTTCTTTGTTTTTACAATTCTTATTGGTATTGGTATGCATTATTTATTTAAATATTTGAATGCTAAAAAGGCGCATAGAAGAAGAGTGCCAATATTTGCTATAGCATTTTGCTTTTTTATGGCATGGGCATCAGAAAAGTGGTTTGGTGTAGCTGATATAACAGGTGCATATTTTGCAGGATTATCTTTAGCTGGTATTGGTAAGCATATTAACCCAATTAAGGATGCATTAAAGGATGATACAACAGATTATATTGAAAGAAAAAGTGATGTATTAAGCTATATGCTATTTTCACCAATTTTCTTTGCTAATGTTGGTATAAATGCATCATTTGATGGTTTAAAGGGTTCAATGATTGCATTTGGAGTTTGCTTTATATTGGCTGGATTAATTGGTAAGGTTTTAGGCTGTGGAGCTGGTGCGAAAATTACAGGTAATAAATGGAAGGATTCTTTAAGAGTCGGTATAGGAATGATGGCAAGGGCAGAGGTTGCATTGATTTGTGCTCAAAAGGGTATTGATGCTGGTTTGGTTGATCCTGGTATGTCAACATTCATTGTTATTTTAATTGTCATTTCATCATTTGTAACTCCTCTTGTATTAAAGGCTACATATAAAAATGAAGATCCTATTAAAGAGGATTATAATGAAGAAGTATTCTCAGCAATTCATGAGCCTGCAGTTAGTAAGCCTAATGAAGGATATCAAGATTCAGATATTGTTGAACCATAAAATAATTATTATAAAAAGTAAGTATTTTTTATTTATATTATGTGTAAAATCACTCAAACATTCTTTGAGTGATTTTTTCCTTATGATTTGTGTTAATATTTCCTTTCTAAAAATATTAACAGTAGTATAATATTTTTGTGTTAAGGGGTGATAGTATGGCTAAGGTTGATGAAAAAAGAAGAGAAAAGATTTTAAATGGAAATTTATGGGTTGTTATTCTAAGTATATGCGCCCCATTATTTATATATCAATTATTTAATGCATTTTACAATTTGGTAGATACTATATTTGCAAATGAAATATCAACATCATCTGTTTCATCTGTTGCGGCACTTGCTCAGGTAAAAACATTACTTACATCATTTGGCGCAGGTATTTCTGCTGGTGGTGGAATAATTGTTGCTAGATTATTTGGTGCTGGTGATTTTACTAGTGCTAGAAAAAATGCAAATGCATGCTTTTCATTTTCTTTTGTTGTGTGTATAGTACTTTCATTAATATGTATTCCTCTTGCTTATCCAATTTGCTCAATGTCTGGTATTTCAACAGAACAAGCAAAGGCCTCAACGAATTATTTTATAGTCCAAATAGTTGAAATTGTATTTGTTGCAATGAATAGTACATTTATTGCTATGCAAAAGGCAAAGGGAAATACAAAAAGTATATTTTATTTAAATTTTGTTACAATGGGTGTAAAGCTTTTATTAAATGTTATTTTTATCTATGGCTTTAAAGTTGATAACATAATATGGATTGCAATTGCTACGTTGTTGTCACAAGTAGTTTTATTTTTGATATTAGGATTTTTTATGGTTAGACCAAGTAATATTTTTAGAATTTCTCCTAAGGAATTTACATTAAGGTGGAAATATATTAAACCAATATTGGTTATGTCAATTCCAATATTTATAGGAAAATTTGTTTTTTCTTTTGGAAAGGTGGCTGTAAATTCAATTTTTGGTAAAGGCTATTTAGAAATATTACTTTCTAAGGTAGATATAAATGATCCTGAGGCAGTAAAAGCTTGTGAGGCTTCAGCTGGTTTAGTTGTAGGTGCATTAGCTGTTTCTAACAATCTAAATGGTATTGCTACATCTCCAATTAATACATTTGAGGAAGCTGAATCAACAATAGTAAGTCAAAATTTAGGAAATAAAAACATAAATAGAGCAATGGATACCTTTGTAAAAACATTTATATATTGTACTATTTCTGGATTTGTGGGTTGGATATTGATTAGGTTTGTATTCCAGTCCGCTTTGATTAATTTATTTAAGGGTAATCAGGAAAATGTAGAGCAAGCAGAGGAATTTATGAATTATGTTCGTATTATTCATAATTATGATTCTTGGAGCATACCCTCTTTAGCAATCAATGCGGCGGTAAATGGAGTCTTATATGGTTTTGGAAAAACAAAGCTTGCGGCAGTAATTAATATTGCAAGAGCTTTTGTATTTAGAATTCCAATCTTAATCATATTATTATATTGCTTCCCAGAACTAGGCGTTAATTGTGCTGGTTTATCAATGGGTATTTCTAATGTATGTATTGCATTAATGAGTATCATTTGTTTATTGATATTTTATATACATCTAAAGAAGCATCCTTATGAAGGAATGAGTTTAGGAAAAAAAGACGAGTAAATCGTCTTTTTTCTTTTAGAATATCTAATATTGTAAAAAAATGCTATAATATTGTTATACGAGGTAGATGATATTATGCTTGAATTTAAGGATGATTTTACAAAAGAGGATTATATTAGATTAAGAAATCTAGTTTCTTGGAATGTGCTTGATGATGAACAAATACAAAACATTATTACAAATTCTTCATATAAGTTTTCAGCTTTAGAAAATGGAAAAGTAGTAGCTATTGTACGTTGTATTACAGATAATGCATATTTATATTTATTATGTGATGTTATGGTTGATCCATTATATCAAGATAAAGGTGTTGGAAAAATGATGCTTTTAGAATTTATTAATTATCTTAAGGTTAAAATAAATAATAAATATGCAAAACTTTATATTATGTCTTTAAAAGGAAAAGAAGGATTTTACAAATCTTTGGGTTTCAGTGAGGATTATGCAACAGGATTAACAAAAATATTTGAGGTGAAATAATATGGAAATGAGAGAAAAGAAAATTGATGGAGAAACTATATTTGAAGGAAAGGTAGTTAAGGTTATTAAGGATAAGGTATTATGTCCAAATGGAAATGAATCCTATCGTGAAATTGTAAAGCATAATGGTGGTGCAGCAATATTATGCGTAACACCTGATAAAAAAATATTGCTTGAAAAGCAATTTAGATATGCTTATGATGAGATAATTTATGAAATACCAGCAGGGAAGCTTGAATGTGGTGAGGATCCATATCAAGCAGCATTAAGAGAATTTGAAGAGGAAACAGGTAATCATGCAGATAGCTTAGAATTTTTAGGTAGTATTTATCCTACTTGTGGATATTCATCTGAAATTATATATATTTATCTTGCTAAGGATTATAAAAAAACAACTCAAAAATTTGATGATGATGAAGTTATTGAGCTACATTATTTTTCAATTGAGGAAGTAGAAGAAATGATTTTATCAGGAATAATTAAGGATGCTAAAACTATATGTGCATTAAATTATTATTTATTAAAATATGGTAAATTGTCGAAAAAATAACAAATTTATAAAAAAATATTGCTTACATATTTTCAAAAAAATAAATATTTGTTAAAATATATAAATAAATGTTTTTGAAAAGGAGGTAACTTTTTATGAAAAATATAATTTATTATTTATCAAAAAAAGGAAATATACCTCTTTCAGAGTATCCATTTAATGAAGTTGATGGGTTAATTTTAAGTCAGATTTCATATTTAAATTTCGGACCATTCATTTCTGCAATTGAGCCTATCAATATGCTTGATATTTTTAGGAATAAGCAATATGAAACATTGGTAGAAGATTGTTTAACTCCTAAAAATAATATTAAATTTATAAAAATGCTTGCTGAATCAACAAGGTATGAGGATGTAAAGGTTGGACATTTAGTTGACGACATTGATGTTGATGCGGTAAAGCAATTTTATGCTGAGACATTTATTTTCCCTGATTTTTTATACATTGTATTTAGGGGTACTGATACATCATTAAATGGATGGCATGAGGACTTTAATATGGCATTTATGAATGAAGTTCCAGCTCAAAAAGAAGCAATAACCTATGTAAGAAAAATCTACGAAATATATAAGAAAAAAATATATATTGGTGGTCATTCAAAGGGAGGTAATTTAGCAGTATATTCTGCTTACCATAATTTAGATATTGTTGATGATATTATTGAGGTTCATAATTTTGATGGCCCTGGATTTAGTGATGATATATATTATAGAGATGATTATATTAACAAGCTATTTCCAAAGGTTAAAAATTATTCAACACAAAAAGCAATTATTGGTGTTTTATTGAATCATTCAGATAATTTAAGATTTATTAAAGGAAAAGGTTTTTTAATATTAGCACATGATCCATATAACTGGATATTAAAAAAAGATTGTACATTTGCATTTGTGAAAAAGAATAATCCAACATCTAGGTTTTTTGCTAGAGCTACTATGCATTTTTTCGAGGAAACATCAACAACACAAAGAGAAAAATTTGTTGATACATTGTTTAAAGTGATTATTGCCGAAAAGAATTCAAAGGTGCTTGACATAACTAAAGATTTCAAATCTTATTATAAAGGAATAAAGACTAGATATAAGGAATTACCCAAAGTAGAAAAGGATGATTTTAAAAGTATACTAAAGGTATTTAGAAAATGTTTTCCAAGAGCCATTGGAACAAAGATAAAGGATATCTTTGATAAAAAGAATAAAAAAATTAAAATAAAATAGAGTATTAAAATGAAATAATTATACAATAAGCTTCACACTTTTTTGACAAGTGTGGACTATTTTAATTGTCAACAAAAAAAATATAGGTTTTATTGAAATCCGTATTTCTCTCCTAAATGACAGTTATAATATTAAAAAATATTTATTTTTTGAGGAGAAAGCATATGAAAAAAATATATGAAAATAATATTATTAAAAGGATAATACCTTCTTTTATATTAGGTTTAATGTCATTATTTACAATATTATCTTTATTTGTTATTAAAAGTAAAAATAATTCATTATTTTTAAATTTATTATCAAGTGATTCCATAAATGTAGGTAATATTATTTTGGTTGTAGTTCTTGCATTAGAAGGAATTGGTCTTATAGTAGGAACAGTGCTTGCTATAATTAAGTCGAAATATTATTTTCCTTTCTTTGTGTTAGGATTTATTACTTCAATAGTAGCTTTAAGTGCAGGCTTGGCTTTTGAGATAATTACAATAGCTCATTTGTTTGTTTTCATTTTGATTATTATCTTATCAATGCTTGGGATAGTTTATTATTCCATTGGAAGATTTAAATATGGTATCGGAAAAAAAGAACAAATAATAGAAAATGAATCTAATGATTTATTTGACAATAAAAAAAATATAATGAAATTAAGAATAATAAACATATTAAACATAGTAGAGCTTGTTGTAGCTTCTTTAGTATTTTTCGTTCCTATTGCGATTTTTAAATATGAGGTTACTGAAACCTACATTTTGATTAGAGGTTTGTTTGGTTCTAAAGAATTATATGAAATTATTCCTTGCTTGGTTTTAATATTAATATATATTTATACAATATTTAAATATTTTGATATTTTAAGATTATATAAAGCAAAAAGTAAGCAATTTTTAGAAGCGTCAAAAAAATATTCATATTTTACCTTTGGAATTGTTATTGCTTTTTTTGTTACTGGTGTAATTGGTGCAAAAATTATCGCCTCAACATTAGAAATTGAGACTGTTAAAACCTATTCATTTATTCCATTTTTAGTTTTCTTACCATTTGCAATTACACATGGCATATTTGTTGGAAGCGTTGGCTATGAAACAGAAAATAAGAAATTATCAAATCAAAAAACAAAATGGACGATTTTTGCCTTTGTTACTGTATTTTCTTTGATAACATTTATATCATTATTTTTATCATTAATTTCAATTTCAAATAGTGATGATCCATTAACTAGCTTTATTTCTCCTGAGGTTGAATTAACACCATGGGATTTATTGACAAAGCAATCTAGCTTGCAAGAATCATATAGCTTTTTATCTTTTGCTATTTTAGCAATTGTGGTAATTTCTGCTGTTCTTTATTCTTTATCAATTACTGCTATTTTTTCAAAGAGCAAAGAAGCAAAAAGAATATGCTTAGCCTCAATTTTTGCAAATTATATTTTTATTTTGTTAATGGGATTATTTGGTAAATATTATCAAATATCATATTATGTTACTAAGGAAAATCTATTGGCATTCCTTGAAACAAAATATCCAGCAATTTCTTCTATAATTCATATAGAGGATCCTACTGTAACTAGTCAGATTTTCTTTTTGATTTTTGTTGATACAGCGATTGCTATATTTTTATTAATATTAAAGCCATTTACAAAAACTGATGATGAATTAATTGGTACAATAAAGCTTGATTCATCTAGTGAGCCTATAAAGGTTGATACTGATAATAACACAACTTCTAATGGTGCTTACGATGCTACACATTCTTATGTATATGATTTTGATGCCTGTCCAAGCTTTACTGAACTTGATTTAGAAAATGATAAATTCATAGAGGAAATGAATTTGAAAAGAGCTAAGCTGTTTGAAAATCCGTCACTTCCAGCACTCACATCATTTATTGTTGAATATGCAAAAGAATCAAGACTTCATTTGTCATATACTGCAGAAGGTATTGCATCATTCATTGCAGGTCTTGGAGCAACAAGGCTAACAATTTTACAAGGTATGTCAGGTACTGGTAAAACATCATTACCTAAGATATTCCTAGAGGCTATTATGGGTAATTGTGAAATAATAGAGGTAGAATCATCTTGGAAGGATAAAAATGAGCTTTTAGGATACTATAATGAATTTTCTAAAGTATACACACCAAAGAAGTTTACAAGGGCACTATATAAGGCAGCACTTAATCCTTCTGTTGTGACATTTGTTGTATTAGATGAAATGAATCTTTCTAGAATTGAGTATTATTTTTCTGATTTTCTTTCATTAATGGAAAATGAAGCTGATAAGCGTGAAATTCAATTAACAAATGTTAAGATTTATCGTAGTAAAAATTCAGAAAATGAATCATATTTAGGATTACAAAACGATCATACTCTTCATATTCCGGAAAATGTTTGGTTTATAGGTACAGCTAATAGAGATGAATCTACTTTTGAAATTTCTGATAAAGTATACGATAGAGCCCATACAATGAATTTTAATAAGCGTGCACCAAAGGTCAGAAACTATACTCAGGCAATAAGCCAAAGATTTTTAGATTATAATACATTAGAAAAAATGCTAGAAGATGCGATAAATTCTTCTAATTTTGATTTAGAATCTGTTGGTTATATTAAGGATGTTGAAGAAATATTAAGACCATTTAATATTTCATTTGGTAATCGTATTATGAATCAAATTGAAGCATATGTAAAAATATATTCTGCTTGTTTTAATAATTCTTCTGATGCGACAGTAGAAGCACTTGAGGATATTCTACTATCAAAGGTTGTTGCTAAGCTAGAATTTAAGGCAATAGAGGATAAGAATGAACTAGTTAGAAAATTTGAAAAGCTTAAGCTTTATAAGTGTTCAGAATTTATTAAGCGATTAAGTGAGGATATTTAAAATGGCAGATAAGCTTCATTTCGAGTTTCAGCAAATAATAAATGATTATGATGCCATTCCTGAATTTTTAGAAAATTATAAAGAGCTTTCAATTATTGAGTTTAATTATTATACTGTTAATAATTTATCATTATTTTTGGTCCATGAGGATATCGATTTTGATAATATTGAAGAAGTATTAAATAAATTTGAATTTACATTACCTTCGATAAAAAGAATATTTGCTAAACCTATTATTCATTTAAAGGAGGATGATGAGGTCCTTCCAGTTGAAAATGTTAGACTTATTAATAATTCAACAATAAATCACATAGCTACTCATAGTGAATTATGGGATGATTATGATGAAAGAGGAATAAAACCTTTAAAGCTATTAACTAGAACATATCAAGATAATTATTCTATATATGAAAATATTCTTTTTGCCAAAACAGTGGATTTTATGCTTCAATATCTTCATAAACATATGCGTATATTAAAAAATTTAATGTATTCATGTAAAATTATTGAATTCAATTTACTTGAAAAAATTAATCACTGGGATTATTTTTTAGCATTAGGCAAATTACATATAGGCTATGTAAGAGATTTTGGTAAATATTATACTAGGGCAAAGGATATTTATTTAAGAATGTCTTTGATTTCAGATTCACTTACTGCTAGATTAAAAAGAAATGTATATAGATTGAATCACAAAAAAACAGGTAATATTCAGCTTCACAATTCAAATATTTTGCATATGCAAAAGGATTATCATAGAGTATATTTATTATATAAAAATTATAAAAAGTCTAACGATAATGAAATTGAAATAACAAAGCCTATGATGGAAAAATTCTTTCAAAATTATTTTTCATATTTAATAATAATCACTATTTTTTCAATTTTACATTTTAATTTTACTTGTGATGAGCATAAAAAGTTTAGCTTAGATAGCTTAAATATGGATTTTGAATTTAAGGATTGGAAGCTTCATACCGCATTATCTAAAAATAAGAAGGGAATATTTATTACAGTAACAAAGGATAGTACTTATAAAATTGTAATAGTACCATCAAATAATAAAAATTTGAATTTTGCTGCCGATGAAATAGTATATGTCACTCCATTTATGGAACAAAAAAAATATGAATATATAAGTATTTCTGATGTAGAATCATTTAGAAGAATTCAAAGAATAATTCAAAGAGCAATGATCTTGTCTGATTCTAAATTCGATACATGCTTGTTTTGTGGAGAAAAGCTTAATCGTATTTCTTTAGATGATGAACCAAATGAATATGTATGTAATAGTTGTAGAACACATATTATGGAAAAGAAATGTGAACTTACAAATGAAAAATATTATATTACATCAATTTATGATTATAAAATTGATAATGAAGCTTATGATGACCCATCATCCATATATCATTATCGTAACATTACTAATGTTACAAAAAATGGAGAATTTATTTGTCCTAAATGTGGAAAGGTTCATTAATATAATAAAAAACCAAAAAGTAAAATTTAAACTTTTTGGTTTTTTTACTAATCTATTGATATAGGTCCTTTTTGTTCTAAAAATAATATATTTTTATCAAAAATAGAATCTATTATTTTTGTTACCTTTATTTCAATATCAAGTGAATTGTTAATGTTTTCTTTAATATTTGTATAAATATTAACATTCTTTTTTAATTTTGAAAGGTAGTCTTTACCATTTTTTGAATATCCTAAAACACGTATGTAATTAGGTTTAGGTATTGAATTAATATCTTCTTTTTTTATATTAAATAATATATACATTAGTGTTCTTTTTATCCTTGTTGAGGTATAACGTTTTGTTGTTAAAAAATTAATGAAGTCATTTAATGATGAATATTTGTTTACTAAATATAAATTATTTTCTATACCCTCATCAACAAAGAATATATTTTTTAATTCATCTTTTGTTAATGATAATATTTTATATTTAATATACGGAAAAAGCATTTCTTCATTAATTATATTATTTGATTCAATGTAATATGGACAATAATTATTAATTAATGATAGATTGTTTCTTATTGCTAAAGCAGAAGTGATTTTATCATTTGTTGGTGATTTATCTAAATAATCTGAGTTTTCTCTTTTAATTGTATATAAATTAATTTTGTAATTATTATCTTTAATAGCTTTATAGTAGGAAAAGCCTAATATATCATTGCTTTTAAAAGGTAAAATAGAAGAAGTGGCATTTTTAAAAGATATTCCTTCATTTTTCATTTTTAAAGAAATATTAATTTTTTTTAATTCGTTATAATATTTTTCATAAAGTAAGGTGTTGTTTTCTTCGCTTCCAATCCATATTTCATCAACATTACACATATTAAGAATTGAAACTGCATTTAAAGCAAAAATATCTGCTCTTTGCATTGAATAAACAAGTGGAAGTTCTATCACTAGATCAACTGATGCCTTTAATGCTTGCTTGGTTTTTTCAAATTTATCAAAAATTGATAAATCTCCTCTCATTGTCATTGTCGATGACATTACAGCAATTATTAAATCAGGATTAGCTTTTTCTCTAATTTTTTCTATATGATATATATGCCCATTATGAAGTGGGTTATATTCAACAATAATTCCAACAATTTTCATAGTTTTATTATATATTCTAGGTTATATTTTCCTTTCATTGATTTTCTTATTTTATTATATACTAAATATAAAAAAAATTCTATTAAACACTTTAATTTCTAAGGTTTGTAGTTTAAAATATATAAAAAGAAAAGAAGTGATTTTTATGATATTAGAAAAAATGTATGAAGGAATAGGAAATACACCATTAGTAAAATTAAATGAAAATTTATATGCTAAGGTTGAGGGAAAAAATCCAAGTGGTTCAATAAAGGATAGAGTAGCATTAGAAATGATATTACAGGCTGAAAAGGAAGGCTTGTTAAAAGAAGGCTCTACTATAATTGAACCAACAAGTGGAAATACTGGAATTGGGCTTTGTGCTATTGCGGTACAAAGAGGCTATAATGCAATTATTTGTATGCCAAATAATATGAGTAAGGAACGTATTAAGCTTATGGAGGCTTTAGGGGCTACAGTTGTTTTAACACCTAAAGAACTAGGAATGCAGGGATCTATTGATATGGCTAAGGATATGTCACTTGAGATAAAGGACTCTTTTATTCCAAGTCAATTTGATAATAAAGCAAATGTATCTGCACATTTTAAAACAACAGGACCTGAAATTTATAAAGATTTAAGTGATGTTGATATTTTGGTATGTGGAATTGGAACAGGTGGAACTATTACTGGTGTATCTAAATATTTAAAAATGAAAAAGGATGTCTATGTTGTTGGTGTTGAACCATCATCTTCTCCTTTTTTAACAAAGCATGAAAAAGGACCACATAAAATTGAAGGTATTGGTGCTGGTTTTATGCCACAAATATTAGATATGGACTATGTAGATGAGGTTATAACTGTTTCTGATGAGGATGCGATTACATATGGAAAAGAAATAATGAAAAAATATGGAATTTTTGCAGGTATTTCATCAGGTGCTGCATATAAGGCAGCATTAGATGTTCAAAAAAGAATGGAAAATAAAAAAATTGTTGTTATTTTTCCTGATGGCTGTGAAAAATATATGTCAACAAAATTATTTGAGGATTAGATTTTTATGGAGACTAGATGCTATCCGTTATTAGGAGAAAAAGCTATTGAAAAATATAAAAAAAGTCATATTTGTATATTCGGAATTGGTGGTGTGGGTGGCTTTGTTTGTGAAGCTTTAGCACGCTGTGGAATTGGTGAATTTACTATTGTTGATATGGATATTGTAAATGAAACTAATATAAATAGACAAATAATAGCTTTAAATTCTACTATTAATAAGAAAAAAGTTGATGTTATGAAAACTAGATTATTAGATATTAATCCTAATATAAAGGTAAATTCATATGATATAAAGGTAGATAGTGATACAATTAATCAATTTGATTTTAGTAAATTTGATTATGTTGTAGATTGCGTTGACGATGTTAAGGCGAAACTTTTAATTATATCAAAAGCTAAAGAAAATAATAAAATGATTATTTCTTCTATGGGTACAGGTAATAAGCTTGATCCATCAAAATTTCAAATTAAAGATATTTCTAAAACAGAGGTTTGCCCTTTAGCAAAAAAGGTTAGATTAGAATTAAGAAAAAAAGGAATAAAGGGTGTAAAAACATTGTTTTCTACAGAAGAACCGATAAAATCAGAAAATTTTATTGCTTCAGTTTCTTTTGTTCCTTCGGTTGCAGGCTTATTAATAGCAAGAGAAGTTATTTTAGATTTGAAATCATTGAATAATTAAATAGATTTTATAATTTATAGTTAAATGAAAAGAACTGTGAAATTTATCACAGTTCTTTTCATTTTTTAAAATGAGAAAAAGGAAAAAGGTTATATTCAATAAAAAAGATAATTACATAAAAATTTCAACATTTACATCTTTATCATTTTTGTTATATGGAATAATACTACCATCAATTTCTTTTCCATCAACAATCATTTTATATGGGTTTCCATAATTATGAATTGTTATATTATATGTTACTCCACGATATATTCTTGTTGCCTTAGTAAACTTCATATCCTTTGGAAGATGTGGATCTATTTTTAATCCATCATAATCAGGGATTAAACCGAGTAATGCTTGTGATGCTGCAACAAATGTCCAAGAAGCAGTACCAGTTAGGAAGCTGTTTTTTGCTTCTCCATAATTTTGTGCATCTCTTCCTGCAATAGTTTGACTATATACATAAGGCTCTGTTTTATGTATTTCAGAAATTTCTTCTAGATATGCGGGACAGTTACGCTTATATATATCAAATGCTCTTTCTGAATTACCTTCAACTGTGTTTGCAATAACAATCCAAGGATTATTATGACAGAATACTGATCCGTTTTCTTTATAGCCAGGTGGATATGAAGATACCTCACCTAATTCAACATGATATTCTTTATATGTAGGATATAGTATTTCTACACCATAATCATTAGTTAAATATTTTTCTACTGAATCTAATGCTTTTTTTCCATAACCAAGGTCTTTTCCAATTCCTGCCATTGTACAGAAGCCTTGTGGTTCAATAAAAATTTGACCATCCTTACATTCCTTAGAACCAATCTTGTTTTCAAAGGCATCATATGCTCTTAAGAACCATTCTCCATCCCAGCCAGCCTTAATAACAGCTTCTTCCATAGATTTAACTTCTTTTTCGATTCTATCTGCTTCAGCCTTGTCCTTATAACGTCTGCAAATTTGGATATATTCTTTTCCATAATATACAAACATACCAGCTATAAATACAGATTCTGCTTTTCCACTTTCAAAATTAGAGCATGTTTGGAATGATTCACCAGGTGTTTTTGAAAAACAATTTAGGTTTAAGCAGTCATTCCAGTCGGCACGACCAATTAATGGTAGACCATGAGGCCCTTTATTATTAATTGTATGGTTTATAGATGCCTTTAGGTGCTCGAAAAGAGGAACTTCTGAGCCTGGCTCATTATTAAATGGTGTTGGCTCATCAAGAATAGAAGAATCGCCAGTTTCTTTTATATATTGTGCAACAGCACCAACTAACCATAATGGATCATCATTAAATCCACCTCCAATATCAGCATTACCACGTTTTGTTAATGGTTGATATTGATGATATGTTGAACCATCCTTAAATTGGATAGAAGCAATATCGATTATTCTTTCACGAGATTTCTCAGGAATTAAATGTAAAAATCCAAATAAATCCTGGCAAGAATCACGGAAGCCCATACCACGACCAGTTCCACTTTCATAATATGAAGCAGATCTAGACATGTTAAATGTCACCATACATTGATATTGATTCCAAATATTTACCATTCTATCAAATTTATCATTTTGAGATTCAACATGAATTTTTGATAGTAGATTTCTCCATTGATTTTTCAAATCCTCTAAAGCATTAATTACTTTTTCCTCTGTATTATACTTGTTTTGTAATTCATATGCTTTTTCTTTATTGATTACACCTAAAGAAATAAATTTTTTATCTTCTTCATTTTCAATATAGCCAAGTTGGAAAATAATTGTTTTCTTTTCGTTTGGTTTTAATATAAAGTTGAATTGATGAGAAGCAATTGGACTCCAGCCTGAGGCATGAGAGTTAAATGATTTTTTGTTTGTAACTGCATCTGGAGTATCATAAGAATTATACAATCCTAAGAATGTGTCTAAATCAGAATCATAACCATCATGAGCTACATTGGCATAGAAGTATGAGTAATGATTACGTCTTTCCCTATATTCAGTTTTATGGTAAATAGTATTATCATCTATTTCTATTTCTCCAATATTATAGTTTCTTTGGAAATTTGTTTGATCATCAACTGCATTCCATAGACAAAACTCAATCATTCCATGTAAAGTAATGTTTTTTACTTCATTAGAGTTGTTTTCTAATGTGATCATATTTATTTCACATAAATCCTTTAAAGGAACAAAGCATGACAATGTTGCCTTTAGATTATTTTTTTCACTTTCGAAAATGGAATATCCTAATCCATGTCTACATTTATAACTATCTAGCTTTGTTTTTGTTGGTAGAAAGCCAGGATTCCATATTGTTCCATTATCATTAATATAATAATATCTCCCACCATTATCTCTTGGAACATTGTTATATCTAAAGCGTGTTATACGTCTTAGTTTCGCATCTTTATAAAAAGAATAACCTCCACAAGTGTTGCTGATTAAAGAGAAAAATCCATCTTGTCCAAAATAATTGATCCAAGGTAATGGAGTTTTATAATTTGTAATTACGTATTCGTAGTTTTTATCATCAAAATGTCCAAATTTCATAACTAACCTCCGATAATATTTTCGTAAACGTTTAAGTAAATCAATTATATTATATGTTTTTATTTTTAAGAAATCAACTAAAAAAGGCAAATTTTACTGAATTTTTATGTTTTTCTCATAAAATTAAAAATTTTTAAAAAAAGTATTGACATTTGGAAAACGATTTCATATAATTAAATTGCGAAAACGTTTAAGGGAATAAGAAAAAACCTCAATAAAATCTAAAAATGGTATAAATAATTGACATTTTTTTTGATTGCTATATGAAATAATCAATGTGAAAATCATCATTGTGATTATGAGGTTATGAGGATTTTCCTCTAAACGAAAAATAACTATTCAAAAAAAGGAGAACAAAAGAAAATTATGAAAAAGAAAGTTATTACAGGAGCAACTTCACTTGCTTTAGCAGGTCTTGCAGCGTTGTCATTAGCATCATGTGGTGGCAACAAATTAAACAATGGTGGAAATGTATTCCACATTTATGCATGGAACACTGAGTTCCAAGGATTCTTCAACAAGTATGTATCAGATGAAAAGAGCAATGATAATCCAAATGCAACACATCACTTAGATGGTATTCCAGTTAAATGGACTATTACTACATCTGATAATGGTGCATATCAAAATGCTCTTGATACTGCATTAAGAGAAAATCAAGGAGCTAATGAAGAGAACAAGGTTGATATGTTCTTAGCAGAAGCAGATTACATCTTAAAGTATACAAATACTTCATTAACTAAGGATGTAAAAACAATTGGAGTTACAAATTTTGAAAATGCATATCAATATACTGTTGATGCTGCATCAGATAAGAACGGAGTAGTTAAGGGTGTATCTTTCCAATGCTGTCCAGCAGGTATGGTATATCGTCGTTCAATCGCTAAGGAAGTATTAGGAACTGATGATCCAGCTCAAGTACAAGCAAAGGTTAATTCTTGGGAAAAATTTGATACTGTAGCAGCACAAATGAAGGCAAAAGGATATTTAATGACTGCATCATATGCAGATACATATCGTGTATTCTCAAATAATGCTGATAAAGCATGGGTTGATGATAATAAGAAATTAACAATGCCTACACCAGTTAAGACTTGGATGGCTCAAGCTGAAAAGTATGTTAAGGAAGGCTATACAAAGACTGAAGGTGTTTGGGACGCTGGTAAGACAGCTGAATTTACTAAAGATGGTAAGGCATTCTGTACATTTGGTCCAGCTTGGTACTATAACTTCTGTATGGGTACTGCAATGGGTGATGCTTCTAAGCCAGCTACTGATGAAATAAATGTAAATAAATCATATGGTGACTGGGCAGTAGTAGAAGGTCCTCAAGCTCACTTCTGGGGCGGAACTTGGATGATTGCTACAGCAGATGGTAGCAATGATGATTTAGTAGCTAAGACTATGAATGCATTCTTAAATGATGAAACAGTATGTAAAGAATTAGTTACAAAGGAATCTCAATTCTCTAATAATAAAAAGGTTAATGAAGCAGTTGCTAATGAATATGAAACACAAAAGAAGGGTAATGGTTTCTTAGGCGGCCAAAACGATACAAAGATTTGGGTTGAAATGGCTGACAACATTAAATTTAAGTATAATACAATTTATGATCAACATTGTAATGAAGGTCTTCAAACAGCATTTGTTAAATACTTAAAGGGTGATGATGAAATCAACACTAAAGAAAAAGCTTTAAATGATTTCTATACAGAATTAAAGAAGACTTTCCCTAACATCGTAACTGACTAATTTGAGGTTTAATAAAAACTTATTTATAAAGTTTATTTAAGAATAAGCCATGGCTGAATCTCAACCATGGCTTTTCTTTAAAATAATTTGTTAAGGAGGAAAAATAGAAATGAATGTAGAAAAAACAAAAAAGAAAAACCCCAGCTATGCTAAATGGGGATATGTTTTTGTAGCTTCTTTCTTTATAGTATATTTCTTATTTACCTTTATTCCACAAATAATGACAATATTCGATAGCTTCTTTGATTATGCTGATTTAGCAGGTACACTAGAAACTGATGCTAAATTTTGTGGATTTAAGAATTATGTTAGTTTATTTAGAAAAAATGATAGAGGCGAAATTGAAATTTTAAGAGATTTCGGTAATACTTTAATAATGTGGGTAATTGGTGCTGTACCACAAATGATAGTTGCATTATTATTGGCATTAATTTTTACAGGTTCAAAGCTAAAGATTAAAGGCTCAGGCTTCTTTAAAACTTTGTTCTATATGCCTAATCTTATCATGGCAACAGCATTTGCAGCATTATTTTTAATTTTATTTTCTACAGTTGGACCATTCCATCAATTCTTTTTTGATAATGGTTGGATATCCGAAAAATTTGATTTTATTTCAGATGGTACAAGTGCAAGAATATTAGTTGCAATTATGAACTTTGTTATGTGGTTTGGTAATACGACTATACTGCTAATGGCTGGTATTCAGGGAATCGATGAAAGTGTATTTGAATCAGCAAAGATTGATGGTGCATCTTCATCACATGTTTTATTTGATATAACTCTACCTTTACTAAAGCCTATTGTTGTATATGTTTTAATCACTTCAATGATTGGTGGATTACAAATGTTCGATGTGCCTCAAGTATTGACTAATAAAGCTAAAAATAATAGCACAAGAACAATGGTTATGTTAATTAATGATTATTTAGTTCCAAGTAATTATGGTCATGCTGGTGCTGTATCTGTAATATTATTTATTGTTACAGGCATATTAAGCCTATTCGTCTTTAAATCAATTAATAAGAAGGAGGATTAATATGGAAAATACAATTAAAAACAATAAAATTAATGATTATTCAAAAGAAAATAGAAATGCAATAATTAAATTAGTAATTGTTCGTATTATTTCTTATTCATTTTTAA
>JALEQD010000088.1 GCA_022768655.1 Anaeroplasma sp. | reverse complement strand
ATTATGTTTATGGGACATAAAGCATGCCTCCATGCACCTGGTGTTTTATATAGTGATAAACAAATGCTAAAAGCAATTCATAATCTACTAAAATGTCATGGCAAAGCATGCTTAGCAATAAGAAAAAATGTTAAAAATTCTACAATAGGGATTTCTCCTTGCTCTACCGCGGTAGTTCCTTCAAGAATAGATGAAGCTTTATATAAAAAATGTTATGAAAAATTTTTCGAATTAGGTGATGATTACTATTATTCTAATTTGGTTTCAATATATAGTGATCCTATTTTTCTAGGGGATTATCCTAAAGAATATTACATTAGATTTAAAGATAATTTACCTGATATAACAAAAGAAGATTTAGAACTAATTAGTCAACCATTAGATTATTGTTATCAAAATGTTTATACTGGAAACTATTGGGATTTCGATGATGAAGGAAATTTAGTTAAGCTTAAGGATAAGCTTGGGCTTCCAATGGGAGATGTAGACTGGCTAAAAATTGTACCAGAAGGATTATATTATATTCCAAAATTTTTATATGAAAGATATAAAAAGCCAATCATTATTTCTGAAAATGGATTGTGCTGTCATGATGTTATATCACTTGATGGAAAAGTACATGATCCAAATAGAATAGATTATATAAGAAGATATTTATTGTATTTAGAAAAGGCAAGTAAGGAAGTAGATATTAGGGGATATTATTATTGGAGCTTGTTAGATAATTTTGAGTGGGGATATGGCTATAGAAAAAGATTTGGACTAGTATTTGTAGATTACGAAAGCTACGATAGAATACCAAAGGATTCTTTTTTTGAATATAAAAAAATAATTAGTTTATGTAAAGAAAAATAAATTTTTAATTGATATGGAGGAAAATTATGAAAATACTAGAAGGTTTCCAAAAGGGTGTAAATCTTGGTGGATGGCTAAGCCAAGGTAGTAAAGAAAAAAAGCATTTAGATACTTTTATTTTAGAAGAAGATATAAAAAGAATAAAAGAAATGGGATGTGACCATCTTAGACTTCCTGTAGATTATGAGAATATTGAGGATGAAGATGGAAATATTAAAGAACAAGGTTTTAATTATATAAAAACATGTGTTTTGTGGTGTAAAAAATACGGTCTTAATGTAGTTTTAGATCTTCATAAAACACCTGGATATGTATTTGATGATATTGAAAATTCAAAAGGTTTCTTTGAAAATGATGCATTAAAGGAAAGATTTTTGGTAATTTGGGATAGATTATCATCACGCTTTAGTGAATATTCTGATATGATGATGTTTGAAATGCTAAATGAGGTTACAGATTTTTCTTATAAGGATTTATGGAACGATCTTGCTGAAAAGTGCATAAAGGTTATTAGGAAAAATGCACCTACTGTAAAAATATTATATGGTGGTGTTGGATATTCAGCTGTTAATTCAGTAAAATATTTAAATCCACCTTATGATGATAATATTGTATATAATGTTCACTGCTATGAACCATTAATTTTTACTCATCAGGGTGCTCATTGGGTTGATAAAATGCCAAGAGATTTTAGAATATCATATCCATGTGATTATGATAAATATTTAGAATTAACTAAAGTAGTTCCTGCAGCAGTATGTGGTGCATTAAAGGATGACATTGAAGAAAAATTACGAAAAATGGGTAAAGATTTTTTCATATCATTATTTAAAGAACCTGTAGAATATGCTGAAAAATATAATGTTTCTTTATATTGCGGTGAATATGGGATTATTGATTTAGCTGAACCAGAATCAAGTTTAAGATGGCTTAAGGATATAAATTATGCATTTGTTCATTATGGTATCGGTAGAGCAATTTGGAGCTATAAGGAAATGGATTTTGGTATTATAGATAAGCATTATGAACCGATTTTTGAAGAATTAATTAAGTATTTATAAAAATTTTTTCATTTTTCCTTTTATTTGTATGGGCAGATTTACATCTGTCCATATTTCATATCTATGGATAGAAAAAGAAATATAATTATTAATTGTTTATTTATATTTATTGTAAAATATAAAATATCAATATTTTAATGTTGAATATTAACCTATCTTGTGGTATTATTTATACGATAGAACTTTAAGATAGTCCAGAGAGGCTAACAAGAAACCAGATTTATATATTATTATTGATGCTATAAGTGTATTTTAAACCTAGTTTTCTAGTCTTTTTGGATTGGAAAACTATTTTTTTTGAGGTGAAACTATGAGAGGATTACTTACACTAAAGGATTTATCTACTGAAAAAATTATGGAGCTTCTTCGCTATGCTATGAAGCTTAAGAGAGGATTTAGAATTCAATATCCTGATAAGAAAATTGCGACGTTGTTTTTTGAAAATTCAACTAGAACTCAATATTCTTTTCAATGTGCATTAATGAATTTAGGGATCAAGGTTGTTGACTTTGATACTCAATTATCATCTATTGCGAAAGGAGAATCATTATATGATACAGTGAGAACCTTTGAGGCATTAGGTGTTGATGGAGTTGTTATCCGTCATAGTAAGGATGAGTATTTTAAGGAATTAGAAACAATTAAGATCCCTATTTTTAATGGTGGAGATGGTAAATCTAATCATCCTACACAATCATTGCTTGATTTGATGACTATTTATGAGGAGTTTGGCAAATTTGATGGATTAAAATGCTGTATTATTGGTGATATTTCTCATTCAAGAGTTGCTCATACAAATATTGAGGTTATGAAGAGACTGGGAATGGATGTCTATATTTCTGGACCAGAGGAATATAACGATCATTGTGCAAAATGGATTCCTATCGATGAAGCTGTTGAAACTATGGATGTTGTAATGCTACTTAGAGTTCAATTTGAGCGTCATCAGGAAAAAATGAAAATAAGTGTTGAAGAATATCATGAAAAATATGGTATGACTGTTGATAGAATGAATAAAATGAAGGAAAATGCGATAATTATGCACCCAGCACCAATAAATCGTGGTGTTGAAATAGCTGATGAGGTTGCTGAATGTCCAAAAAGTAGAATATATAAGCAAATGACTAATGGTGTGTATGTTAGAATGGCAGTAATATCAGATGCATTGGATGGTAATTTGTGATGCTACTTATAAAAAATGGAAAAATAATAAAAAATAATAAATTAGAAAAATATGATATTTTAATTGAAGATGACAAAATATCTAAAATTGAAAAAAACATTGATTGTGATTGTGAAATAATTGATGCAAAAGGATGCTTGGTTATGCCTGGTGCAGTTGATGTACATGTACATTTTAGAGAACCAGGATATGAAAAGAAGGAAACAATAAAGACTGGTTCATTGTCTGCGGCTAAGGGTGGAGTAACAACTGTTATGACAATGCCAAATTTAAAGCCATGTCCAGATTGTTTAAAGAATTTAATGGTTCAAAAGGAAATAATTAAAAAAGATTCTATTGTAAATGTATATCCTTATGGAGCTGTTACAGTTAATCAAGAGGATAAAAATAGAGCAGATATTGAAGGCTTTTATAATGAAGTATTAGCTATTACAGATGATGGTAGAGGAGTTAATAATTTAACAATTTTAGAAGAAGCTTGTATTTTAGCAAAAAAATATAATTTAGTCGTGGCATCACATGCTGAGGATAATTTTTATAAATATGCTCCAGAAGGAGAATATGTTGCAGTTAGACGTGAAATTGAAATTGCAAAGAAGGTAGGATGTAAATATCATTTTTGTCATATGTCTACAAAGGAATCTTTTGAGGCAATAAGGAATGCTCAAAAGGAGGGCTATACAAATATTACATGCGAGGTTGCACCACATCATTTGGTATTAAATGAGACAATGATTAAAAATGCAAACTATAAAATGAATCCTCCTCTTAGAAGTGAAGAAAATCGTTTAGCAACTATTGAAGCATTATTAGATGGTACAGCTTGTATGGTTGCATCTGATCATGCTCCACATACTGAAGAGGAAAAAAGTCAAGAATATAATAAGTGTCCAAACGGAATTATTGGACTTGAAACAATGCTACCAATAATTTATACAGAATTTGTAAAGAATAAAAAAATTTCATATGAACGTTTTTTAGATTTAATGGTATACAATCCAATAAAGGTTTTCAATTTACCAGCTCGTAGACTTGAGCCTGGGTTTATTGCAGATATTGCAATAATTGATATTGAAAATCCTCATACATATACAAAAGATGAAATTTTATCAAAGGGTAAAAATTCACCATTTATTGGAAATACTTATTATGGATTTACAAAAGCAACCTTAGTTCAAGGTAAAATAGTATATAAAATTTAGAAGGAGTAATTTATGAATAATAGAAAGCTTGTATTAGAAAATGGTGCTGTTTTTGAAGGAAAAGGATTTGGTTCTTCAAATGAAGCAGTTGCTGAATTAGTATTTAATACTTCAGTAGTTGGTTATCAGGAAATATTATCTGATCCATCAAATTGTCATCAAATTGTTTGTATGTCATATCCAGTTATAGGGAATTATGGTTTAACAGATGAGGATTATGAATCATCATCAATTACAGTTTCAGGAGTTATAGTAAGAAGCTATAATAATTATCCTTCGAATTTTAGATTTACACATGAGCTTGCTGAATTGATGGAAGAAAATGGTGTACCTGGAATTGAGGGTGTTGATACTAGAGAAATAACTAGAATTATCAAAAATCAAGGTATTATGAAGGCATTGATATGCGATATTGATAAACCAATCGATGAATGTTTAAAGAAAATAAATGAATATCATGCTCCTGAAAATATGATTGAATTAATTTCAACAAAAAAAGTATGGCATTCACGTACAGTTAATTTTAAATATACAGTAGCTTGTATTGATTGTGGTTTGAAAAAAAGCTTAGTAAAAATGCTAAATGATTTAGGCTGTAATGTTGTTGTACTTCCATATAATGCTTCAATTGATAATATATTGAAATATAAACCAAATGGATTATTTATTTCTGATGGTCCTGGTAGTCCATATAATGTTTCTATAGTAGTAGAAACTATTAATAAATTGAAAGGTTCAATGCCTATTTTAGGTGTTGGTCTTGGACAAGAATTAATAGGATTATCCTATGGTGCAAAGATATTTAAGCAAAAAGCGGGACATAATGGTTGTAATTTACCAGTTAGAAATTTAAAAACTAATAAAATTGAAATTACAAACCAAAATGACCAATATGCTTTAGATATTAATTCCTTAAAGGATACAGATTTAGTATTAACACATACTAATTTATTAGATAATATTCCTGAAGGAATTGAGGATTTGAAAAATAGTGTACTTGCTGTACAATATAATCCAATTGCTGATTATGATAATCCAGAATTTATTTTTAATAGATTCATTGCTTTAATGAAGGAATTTGGAGGTAAGAAAAATGCCTAAGCGTACAGATATAAAGAAAATAATGGTAATAGGCTCTGGTCCAATTGTTATTGGTCAGGCTGCAGAATTTGATTATGCTGGCACTCAAGCATGTCTTGCATTAAAGGAAGAAGGCTATGAGGTAATCCTAGTTAACTCAAATCCAGCAACAATTATGACAGATCCAAATATTGCCGACAAGGTATATATGGAACCACTTGATCTTGAGCATGTTGCTAAAATAATAAGATATGAACGTCCTGATGGTCTTATTGCCTCAATGGGAGGGCAGACTGGTCTTAATTTAGGTATGCAGCTTGCTAGAAAGGGAATACTTGATGAATGTCATGTTGAGCTTTTAGGAATTAATGCTAATACAATTGATAAGGCTGAGGATAGAGAATTATTTAAAGAATTATGTATATCATTAGGTGAGCCAGTAATTGATTCTGAAATAGCAAATACATTAGAAGAAGTAATCAAGGCAGCAAATGATATCGGCTATCCAGTTATTTTACGTCCGGCATTTACACTTGGTGGTACTGGTGGTGGATTTGCTGATAATGAGGAAGAACTAATTCCACTTGCTAAAAATGCATTAAAGCTATCACCTGTTTCACAGGTATTAGTTGAAAAGTCTATAAAGGGCTATAAAGAAATTGAATTTGAGGTAATGCGTGATAAAAATGATACTGCAATTGCGATATGTTCAATGGAAAATATTGATCCAGTAGGTATTCATACAGGTGATTCTATAGTTTTGGCACCAGCACAAACATTAACTCTAAAGGAATACACAATGCTTAAAAATTCAGCACTTAAAATTATACGTGCTTTAGATTTAGAGGGTGGCTGTAATATTCAATTTGCACTTGATCCATATTCATTTAAGTATTATTTAATTGAGGTTAATCCACGTGTTTCTCGTTCATCAGCCCTAGCTTCTAAAGCATCAGGCTTTCCAATTGCGAGGGTTTCAGCTAAAATCGCCTGTGGTTTAACATTAGATGAAATTAAAATTGCTGCAACTGTTGCATCATTTGAACCAACAATTGATTATGTTGTATGTAAATTCCCAAGATTTCCATTTGATAAATTCCAGGATGCAAATAGAACATTATCTACACAGATGAAGGCAACTGGTGAGGTAATGAGTATTGGTAGAACAATAGAAGAATCATTACTAAAATCAGTACGTTCATTAGAAAATAAGGTTGATCATTTAGAATTAAATTCTCTAAAGGGTAAATCATTAGATGAAATTATTGAATTTATAAAGAAAAATAATGATGAGAGAATTTTTGCTATTGCTGAGGCTTTACGTCTAGGTGCTGATATAGATATACTTAATGATATAACAAAAATTGATAAGCTATTTTTACAAAACATTTTAAATATTGTAAATTATGAAACTGTAATTAAGAATAATAAAGAAAACATTGAAGTGTTATATGAAGCAAAGCGTATGGGCTTTTCAGATTCATTTATTGCTAGATGCTGGAATGTATCAATAGAAGAGATTTATCAAATTCGTAAAAAGAATAACATTTATCCAGTATATAAAAAAGTTGATACATGTGCTGGTGAATTTGATTCTGATGTACCATATTTTTATTCAACATATGAACATGAAAATGAATCAATTAGAACTGATAAGAAAAAGATTGTTGTGTTAGGCTCTGGTCCAATTAGAATAGGTCAGGGTGTTGAATTTGATTATACAACTGTTCATGCAATCTGGGGTATCCAGGAGGCTGGATATGAGGCAATAATTATAAATTGTAATCCAGAAACTGTATCAACAGATTATACT
>JALEQD010000087.1 GCA_022768655.1 Anaeroplasma sp. | reverse complement strand
TTAAAAATTAGAAAAGAAAAAAAATTAACTCAAGAGAGTCTTGCAAAAAAACTATATATTAGTAGAACAAAGCTTTCAAAAATAGAAAATGATACTTCAACTATTAATATTGATTTAGCAAAAAGAATTTGTGAAGCATTAAATATTACCTTAGATTATCTTGTATATGGAAAATAATTTGTAAAGCCATTTCAAACGATAATTATACTGAAATTTTAATCCATAAAAATTTTAAATCATACTGAGCAAGTATGATTTATATTTTATTGTTATTTTTTCTTTAATTTTTTGCATTTATATGATAGAATTTATCTATAAAAAGAAAGCGTTTTATGAAGAGGTGATCTTAATGAGTTATCAACAAAACATTATTGATGCTGTATTGGTTTTAGATTATGATTTAAATGTTGTTGATGCCAATAGAAGCTTTTTAAGATATGTTAATATTCCTAATCCTGGCTTTAATTTATCAACAAAGCTTTCAAAGCTAGATGCATTCTTATTAAAAAGATTTTTAAAGGAATATGATGAGAATCAATACAATAAATATATATTGTTGTCCTTAAGAATTAGAAAAGTAGATGAAATTTGTTTATTTTATGTAGAATCTAAGAATCAAGATGAAACATTTAATATTAGCATCAAGGAATTTTCTTTTTCAGAGGAGGTATTTCAAAATACAATCCTTTTGAACAAAGAAAATGAAGTATTACTTAGCTTCTTAAATGCTGAATATATAGTTTATGATATAGAATGCCAAAATTTTTCTTTAAAGAATTCTGAGGTTGGTTACAATTCATTAGGTATCATCTCTGATTTGAAAAGCTTATTAGTAAATAGATTTGGAATAGATTTTAGTGTCGAGATGAATAAATGTGCACTTGATGCATTTTTAAGTGATATGAAAAACAACATTTCAGATAAAATATATTCGTTTTTTGTAATGAAAAACAATATAAATATCTTTACTCGTGCTATTTATTCAAACAATCAAAAGACTCACATTATTGCTATTATAGATACAAAAAATAGAGAACTAAATAATGAAAATGCCGGTAAGAAGGATGGACTTACAGGTGTTTATAATAAACAAACTATAACTGAAATTGCGAAGAATCAAATTGATAAATTCAAAACACCAACAACCTTGGTAATTTTAGATATTGATAATTTCAAAGAATTTAATGATAATTTTGGTCATGCCTTTGGAGATGAAGTATTGATTAAGGTAGCTAAAACATTAAAGGAATCTGTTGATTCTTCTGGATTTGTTGGTCGTATTGGTGGAGATGAATTCCTTTGTGTAATCAACAAGGTAGATGAACAAAGCATAAGAAATATTTGTAGAAATATTAGATTGGGAATACAATGGAGCATTGTATCTGAAAATCCTGATCAGGTTGTGTCATGCTCTATGGGTACTGCATCCTTCCCTACAAATAGAGATTCCTTTGATGAAGTTTTCTCTGTTGCTGATAAATGCTTGTATATTGCAAAGAATAAGGGTAGAAATTGCTATGTAATTTACACACCTGAAAAGCATGATAGTGTTTTTGTTCAGCATAAAGAAGAACAGAAACAAAAATCTTCAAAAATGCTATATTGTGACTTAGCAAAGTTTGAAGATCAATTATTAATGGATATGTTTGTTAATAATTTAAGTGATATAGAAATATTAACAAAATTAAAGAATTATTTTAAATTCTCAAAAATTTCAATTTATGATAAGAATTTAAATCTTTCTCATATTATTGGTTCAGAAGAAAGTGACCCAAGAGAAAAGTATGTAAAAGACCCTGAATATTTTAAATATTTTAATGAAAATGATGTTTATATTTCTGATAATACAAATGATTTAGATGCGATAGATAAAACAAAATATAAAATGTATGTTTTCCAAAATATCGCATCTACAATTGAAATTGCAGTAAAGGATGAAAACGGGAAATATGCTGGTTTAATTTGCTGTGATATTTTTAAACCTGCTAGAACATTTAAATCATATAATTTAGTGTTTGTGATTTTAGTGCTAAAAAACATTTTAAATAGAAGAAAATAAAATTGAGGTAGTATCATGGAAGAGTTTTATTTTATTGATGAAGATGATAAAGAAGCTCATGAAGAATATATGGAGCAATATTATGATTTTAATTTGCTGGATTTATTAGAAGAAGATAATTTAAGCTTTATTAATGAGGATACTGAACCATATAATATCAATTGCTTAAATAAATTAGATGAATTAGTTAAAGAGGTGAAAATGTTAAATAAGTAGCAATGTGCTACTTATTTAATTTTATATGGAAAATAAAAAAGAATTTTATAACGATTTGTATAATGAGCTATATTCATTAATTGGTGATGAAAGAAATACTGTAGCTATTTTAGCTAATACTAGTGCTTTACTAAATTATCATATGAAAGATATAAATTGGGTTGGTTTTTATCTAGTTAATGATAATGAATTAATTTTAGGTCCGTTTCAGGGTAATCCTGCTTGTATGCATATTCCTTTTACAAAGGGCGTATGTGGCGCATGCTACAGAAATGATGAAACAATAATAGTAGATAATGTTCACAATTTTTCTGGCCATATTGCATGTGATAGTAATTCAAACTCAGAAATTGTCATTCCAATCCACAAAAATAATGAAATTGTTGGACTTCTAGACATTGATAGTCCTATTTATTCAAGGTTTGATAATGAGGATAAATTGGGATTAGAACGTATTGTATCTATGTTAGAGATGGTTATATGATTAGAAGAATAAATATATTAGCTGATGCATTAGAATTGGTTAAAAATACATATCTTTCAGTAATAAAAAATGAAGATAGCTTAGAGGGAAGAGAATATTTTTTAAATAATTATCTTTTTGATGATGAAACAATTTTATCCTTTAATGAAGGAAAAATGAAGATATTTGGATATTATGCTAGTAATGATTTGGTAGGAATAATCTCTATAGATGATAATTATTATATTAAATTTTTATTTGTTGATAAAAATTATTTAAAGTGTGGTATTGGAAAAAAATTACTAGATTATATTATTAACAATACTGAGAGTAATACTTTTACTTGTGATTCTTCAATATATGCAAAAAATTTTTATCTAAAATATGGTTTTGTGCAAATATCTGATATATGTGAATCACATGGTATGAAATATATTAAAATGGAGTATAAAAAAAGCTGCTAGATGTATTATTTCTAGCAAGCTTTCCATTTGGCAGTAATAATTTTTATAGTAAAGGAAGTTAGGGTAATTTTGGTAATTATTATCACTGCCAAGATAAAAAAGGCGATGATTTTTTCATCGCCTTTGATGCGTTAATTATAGTATAAATTATTTATTTTGTCAAATTAATTTAAAAAAAATTTTGATTTTACCAAATAATAATTTAAAAATACAAAAAAATATGAATTTTATTCACATCGGTCTTGACAAAGTATATTGGTAGTGATAATCTATTTTTAGTATTTATATTTTTATATAAATAACTAATTATTTTGTAGAATAATATTGAAATGGATATTGAATTGTGATATTATTCATAAGGAAACTTTAAGATAGTCCAGAGAGGCTAACAAGATTATTAGATAAATTTATTTTTTGTTTATACTAGTTTTCTAGTCTTTTTGGCTAGAAAACTATTTTTTTTCTTAAAGTAAAAGGAGAAAGAAAAGATGAAGATTGTTAATAATCGAAAACTTGTATTAAAAAATGGTAAAGTGTTTGAAGGTATTGGTTTTGGAAGCAAAAAGGAAAAAATAGCTGAAATTGTATTTAATACCTCAATGGTTGGTTATCAAGAGATATTATCAGATTCCTCTTATTGTGATCAATTTGTTTGTATGACATATCCACTTATTGGTAATTATGGTATTACTGATGAGGATTATGAATCTAAGACTATAAAAATGAGTGGTTTTATTGTAAGGGAATATAATGATTTACCTTCTAATTTTAGAGCAACAAAAACATTAAGTGATGTTATGGATGAAAATGATGCGGTAGGTATATCTAATATTGATACAAGAGAGCTTACAAGAGTAATTAGAAATACTGGTTCTCAGCTTGCGATGATATGTGATATTGAAAGAGATACAGATGAGGTTATAAATATTTTGAATTCAATGGATTTTTCTCATGACCAATTATCAAAGGTTTCAACTAAAAAGACATGGTATTCAAGAACGGCTAATCCTTTGTATACGGTAGTAGCTATTGACTGTGGTATAAAAATGAATATTGTTAGAAAATTCAATCAATTCGGATGTAATGTTGTAGTTGTTCCATATACATCTACATATGAGGATGTTATGAAGCATAATCCAAATGGATTATTTATTTCAAATGGACCTGGTGATCCATTTGATGCTAAAGAGGTAATTGAGCTTGTTAAAAGATGCAAGGGTAAATTACCAATCTTTGGTATTTGCTTAGGACATCAAATTATAGGATTAGCATATGGTGCTAAGACCTATAAAATGAAGTTTGGACATAGAGGGGCAAATCATCCAGTAAAAAATTTATTAAATAATACAGTTGAGATTACTAGTCAAAATCATTCTTTTGCAATAGATAAAAATTCACTTGAGGGTACAGGACTTGAGCTTACTCATATTAATGTTATAGATGGTGAGCTTGAGGGAATGAGAGATGTAAATAATCATGTTATGTCAATTCAATACCATCCAGAATCAGCGGCTGGTCCTGAGGATTCTGAATATTTGTTTAAGCAATATATTCAATTATTACATGATTTTGGAGGTGAAGAATAATGCCAAAGCGTACAGATTTAAAGAAAATAATGGTTATTGGATCAGGTCCAATTGTTATTGGTCAAGCAGCAGAATTTGATTATGCTGGTACTCAAGCATGCCTTGCATTAAAGGAAGAAGGCTATGAGGTTGTTTTGGTTAATTCAAATCCAGCTACTATCATGACTGATACTAAGATTGCTGATAAGGTATATATGGAACCACTTGATCTTGAGCATGTTGCTAAAATAATAAGATATGAACGTCCTGATGGATTGATATGCTCAATTGGTGGACAAACAGGTCTAAATTTAGGTATGAAGCTTTCAAGAAAGGGAATTCTTGATGAATGTAATGTTGAGCTTTTAGGTACTGACGCTAATGCGATTGAAAAGGCAGAGGATAGAGAATTATTTAGAAACCTATGTTTAGAGATTAATGAACCAATTTGTGAATCAATTATCGCTACTACTATAGATGAGGCTGTAGTTGCTGCCGAAAAAATAGGATATCCTATAATTATTCGTCCAGCGTTTACACTTGGTGGTACTGGTGGAGGATTTGCTGATAATAAAGAAGAATTAATTCCTCTTGTTAAAAATGCATTAAAGCTATCACCTGTTACACAGGTTTTAGTTGAAAGGTCAATTAAGGGCTTTAAAGAAATAGAACTTGAGGTAATGCGTGATAAAAATAATACAGCAATTATCGTTTGTTCAATGGAAAATGTTGATCCTGTAGGTATTCATACTGGAGATTCCATTGTTGTTGCTCCTGTTCAAACATTGACTAATAAAGAGTATCAAATGCTTAGAAATTCAGCACTTAAAATTATTCGTGCATTAGGTGTTGAAGGTGGCTGTAATGTTCAATTTGCACTTGATCCTTATTCTTTTAATTATTATGTTATTGAGGTTAATCCACGTGTTTCTCGTTCGTCAGCCTTAGCTTCTAAAGCATCAGGCTTTCCAATTGCGAGGGTTTCAGCTAAAATCGCTTGTGGTTTGACATTAGATGAAATTGAGATTTCTTCAACTGTTGCATCATTTGAACCAACATTAGACTATGTTGTATGTAAATTCCCAAGATTTCCATTTGATAAATTCCAGGATGCAAATAGAACATTATCTACACAGATGAAGGCAACTGGTGAGGTAATGAGTATTGGTAGATGCTTTGAAGAATCTATATTAAAGGCAGTTCGTTCATTAGAAAATAAGGTTGATCATATTGAAATTGAAAAATGTAAGAATATGACTAATGATGAATTGATTTCATTCATTATTGATAACACAGATGAAAGAATTTATGCCGTACTTGAAGCATTTAGAAGAGATATTTCAATTGAAAAAATATATAAAATAACAAAAATTGATAGATTTTTCTTAGAAAAGTTTGTTCATATAGTTGAAATAGAAAGAGAATTAATGTCTAATCCATTAAATGAAGAAATGCTTAGATATGCTAAAAAATGGGGTTTCTCAGATGCATATTTAGGTAAAATTTATGGAAAAACTCCTATTGAAATGTTCAATATTAGAAAAGAATACAATATTTTCCCTGTTTATAAAATGATTGATACATGTGCTTCAGAATTTGAAGCCTATGTTCCATATTTTTATTCAACATATGAACATGAAAATGAATCAATTAGAACTGATAAGAAAAAGATTGTTGTATTAGGCTCTGGTCCAATTAGAATAGGTCAGGGTGTTGAATTTGATTATACAACTGTTCATGCAATCTGGGGTATCCAGGAGGCTGGATATGAGGCAATAATTATAAATTGTAATCCAGAAACTGTATCAACAGATTATACT
>JALEQD010000187.1 GCA_022768655.1 Anaeroplasma sp. | reverse complement strand
ACAAGCTGTAGAAGTCTACAACTCACCTTCACGTGATCTGTAGTGTATAACAGCTCCTCGTGCTTAGATTATAACAAAAAAATATTTTCATGACTATGTGTGCCTTTCGAGGCGCGAGAAAGGAATGTGCGGTTAATATGAAAAAGAAATTATTTGCGTTGTTTTTGATAATTTTTAGTTTTTTATCACTTGCTTCTTGTCGTAATTCAATTACAAATATTATTACAAAGGAAAGTGAAGAAATTGAGGTTACAAAAATATCAAGCTCTATTACTCAGGTTTATGAGAAGGTATCAAAGGGCTGTGTTGGTTTAATGGTATCAGATGGTACAAAGGCAGCAATAGGATCTGGTGTTATATATAAATATGATTCAGATACTGAAGCATATTATGTAGTAACTAATGCCCATGTAGTAGAGGATATGACCTCTGTTAAAATATATTTTGGTAATTCAAAATATAATAGTGCTGAGGTTGTAGGCTATGATTCAAAAAATGATATTGGTGTTGTAAGATTCACATTAGATATAATTAATACTGAATTTAAAAAGACAATTTATATTAATGATTTTATGAATTATACTGAAAATGATTTAGTTGTTGTAGGACAAAGTGTTTTAGCGATTGGTTGTCCGTTATCTTTAGATAATTTTAATTCATTAACTACAGGTGTTATTTCTTCTGTATCAGAAACTGAAATGTATACAGATGCATTACTTAATCCTGGTAATTCTGGTGGAGGATTATTTAATTTAGAAGGTAGACTAATTGGTATAAACAATGAAAAAACAGTATGGACTACTGTTACAAACGAAGGTTCAACTGAAACTATTCCTGTTGAGGGAAGAAGCCGTTCTATTCCATTAAGGATTGTTAAAAATTGTGTTAGCAATATCGAATCAGCTGGTGGTAATATTGTTCGTCCATTATTAGGAATAACTGTTACAACTGTTAATAAAGTATTAAATCCTGAAAGTATATATAATGGATACTTACCTGTTAGTGATGATCAAGTATTCTTTATTGTTACAGATTTTAACCAAAATGGCGAATCCTTTGGAAAAAAATATGGTATCATGCTATATGATGTAATTTTAGAAGTAAATGATAAAAAGGTAGTAAGTGCAGCTACTATTTCATTAGAATTATCACTAATCACAAAGAATGATTCTATTAAGCTAAAAGTATATAGAATTGAAAATGGAATAGGAACAACAAAAGAAATAATTGTTTCATTTAAATAGTAAAAATGCCTTAGCAAATCTAAGGCTTTTTTCATATTTTATGGTAGAGGTGATAATAATGGCAACAAATTGTAATACATGTGATAATACATCTAAGACAAATGGCTGTGGTGGATTTGCATTCATTTTAGTATTATTCATTTTAGTTATTCTTGTTGGAGCTGCTTGGGTTAACTAGATTCATTAATTTAACAAAATATTCTTTTGGTAGTTTTTTATATTCATATTCAATAAGTGGTTCATTATTTATATCGCCACACCAACAAGCTACTAGAGTTTTATCGCTAAAGCCAATCATATAAGAATCGTAATCTGTTAATCCACTTTTTCCATAACATTTTATTTCAAGATATTTACTTATGCTACTACAGGTAGCATGTGATATTGTAGTATCAAAGGGAGCTTCTAAAAGCTCTTTTTTTCAAAATATTCATTTGTTTATTAATGATAATGTTATTATAAAAGTAAATAAATTTGCTATCCACTAAATTCGATTTTTTATTTATTTTCTTGAATCTTTAAGAACTGAACATAGCTGATTATCTGTCTGAGTTGCTCTTCATATAAACAATTTGCTTAATCATGAAAAGTTTTTAATGTTTCATTAGACTGTA
>JALEQD010000055.1 GCA_022768655.1 Anaeroplasma sp. | reverse complement strand
GAATTGCGTTGTTGTTCGCTTCTTCTTTTTTTATTTCGTCATATACAGTTTTCAAAGACCTAAATTCTTGTCACTTTTTATCAGCGACTCCTATATATTACTACTTTATTTTTTTCTTGTCAACATTTATTTTTACTTTTTATTCATATTTTTTAAAACTGTTAATGTATGAAATAAATATATAGAAATATAAAAAAAGCATCAATCAAAAAATTGATGCGATTTTAATATATTTAAATTTATTTTGTTATGCAACCATTCCGCCATCTAATAATAATTCAAAATCTTCCTTTGGAAGAGGCTTTGAAAAATAATAGCCTTGAATAAAGTCACAATTATGTTTTACTAAAAAATCAACCTGCTCCTTAGTTTCTGCCCCCTCAGCTATAACCTTCAAATTCATATGATGAGCCATATCAATTATTGAATGAATAATACTTCCTATTTTATTATTGTTTCCAATCTTTTGTACAAAACCCATATCTAATTTGATTATATCAAAATCATAATTTGTAATTGTCGAAAATGATGAGTAACCAGAACCAAAATCATCTAATAAAATTTTTGAGCCTAATTCTCTAAAAAATTCTACTGCGCCATTGTCATTTTTTGTAACTGCTGCCCAAGAAGTTTCAGTAACTTCAAACCTTGGAACCAAATTATGATTTTTCAATAAAATTGCAAAAGAATTAATTGAATCAACCATATTACTATCAAAGAAATCCATCCATGATAAATTTATAGATATAGGAACACAAAATTTATTTTTAGATGAACGTTCCAACAAAAACTGGCAAACAGATGATGCAACATAATGATCTACCTTTGTAATATAGCCATTTTCCTCAAATGCAGGGATAAAATGAGCTGGTGATAAAAAACCTTTTTCTGGTCTAATCCATCTAATCAAAGCCTCTGCAGACACAATTTCACCTGTTCTAGGATCATATATTGGCTGATAATATACCTTAAATTCACCATTTTCAAGCGCAGAATCTAATATACTAAGCGCTTCCGTCTTTGCTAAATACTCATTTCTCATTTCTTGAGTAAATGTAGAAAATGGTTGTGTATAATCATCTAAAATATGCTTTTCCGCCATTCTAGCACAATCACACATTGTTTTAACTGGAAATTCAGTATTATAAATATAATAAACACCACATCTACAATAAATAGTTTGTTTTATTCCTTTATAAGAAAAATCAAAATGACAAATTCGAGATAGCTCATCATTTGTAATGTTTGTCTTTCTAACTAGCATAAGAAAATGATCAGATACAGTATACCTTGCAAGTAATATAGGTTGCAATGATGAATTACTCAATCTATCTCTTATATATTTTAGTAATTCATCTCCGTATAAATTTCCTCTTAAATGGTTAATACCTTTAAATCCTCTTATATTATAAAATAATATTGCATAATCATTTGGATTTTCAACATCATTTAATAATTGTGATGCATAATTCAAAAAACCATGATAATTTAATAATCCTGTTAAATTATCTCTTTCTAAGCTATCCTTAATATCTACTATACTTAAAATAATTTTATTATCCTTTAAATAATTAAATGTATACTTTTTTAAATTACACATTCCACTTTCATCCAAAACATGAATGTTAAATATATGTTCTCCCCTTTTATCTAGTTCATTCATTACATGATTTTTATTTGTTAGGCTTATATACTCTTCAATCTCATCTTTTTTTATATAATTATTTGCTGAATTCAAAATATATTCTTCATATCCTATAGTTTTCGCAACTCTTTTTCCCTTAGTTGATAAAGTAACTTGTGTAACATTATTGAAATTAGAATCAATTATTAAAATATCATCATATTCTTTTTGAGAAACAAATTCTAAAACTAAATCACACAAATACTCTTCTTTTATATCCTCTAAGAGAAAGATTCCTTCTACATCACCTGTATAAGGATTAGTATATAAAGACATAGTCATTTTATGCACGGTTTGGTTTTTATCATCATCAATGCAATCATATTCAAAATCAACATAATTTACACCATTATAATAGTTATTCAATAATGAATCTCTATCAAATTTTGATAAATATTCTTGTTTATGATTATTATTAATCATTTTCTTTGTTGCAGTAACCATTTTTTCGCTGTAACATACTGCTTTAGAATAATAATTTTTATTTAGAAGAATATCAGTAAAGCCTTCAGTAATATCCTTTGTTAAGTTAACCTTTAAAACCCAAATAACATTTTTACTATTTAATGTAGATTTTATTCTTTGTTCTTGTACATCTAAAAACTTTTCTTCTTCTTTTTTCTTTTTTGTAACATCAGATAGATAAATAGCAAGCGAATCAATTCCAGACCAATCAACATTATGACAAATCACTTCATAATATGAATCATCATTTTCAGAATAAATCAATACCTCTTTATCAATTTGAAGAGAATCAACATCTAAATCAAGTGGTAAAATATTATCATTTAAACTTTTGTTGAAATTTGTATTATGGTCATAATTTATCCATTTTAAAAAGTTAGTATTACCATAAAGAATATTTTTTTCTTTTTTTGAACAAACAAAGATGATTCTTTTTGTGGCATTTGTAATAGTTTCATATTGCTTTGTTGAAAAACTAACGTTTATAATAGAAGCCATAAATATATATTTTGAATCAATAGTACCCTTTAGTTTTATATTAGCCTGATACCATGTATTATAGCCATTATCATTTGTAGTGTAAAACGGAATAATAACATTTTCCTTTGATTCTATTAAAGATTTAAATAAATCAATTATTTCTTCTTTAGTCTTATGAAAATTATTTACCAAAAAATCTAATGAGAAATTAACATCATTAGATGATTTTAGGCTAGTAAATATTGTATGAAATTTATCTGAGGTAAATAATTTTGATACTTCAAATGAATTAAAATCATATGAAAAAACAATATAATCAAAAAGACAATTTTTTGTTACCTTCTTTAAATCATCTAAGAAAAAGGATTCCATTTTATCACCGCTTTCAGTATATAATTTTATTATAGCATTAAAAAAATAAAAAACCATCAAAAAAATGATAGTTTTTTACAATTTTTAACATTTTTTATATTTATCAGCTACACTCATTACTTTTTGAAGTTCAAATCTATATTTTTGTTTTTCATTTGGATATTTATTATGATCAACCTCACTTAAAAACATTTCCTTAGGTCTAACCCATAATGTACCATCTCCGTATAATCTACGATATACAACCATTTCAGCCTTTGTTTCAGAATCAAAAGCTATATCTTCAACTAAGTAATAATCACCTTTAAAGTGTCTATATATTCCATGAATAACTAAAATAAAAATCCCTCCCATTTATTTTTTATAAATAAACTTATAGCTTCATAAAATCTATTTAATCCATCTATTACGCGATTTCTTTGTGTGGCAACATTCATTCTAACAAAACCTTCTCCTTTTGAACCATATTCTACACCAGGTGTTAAAATTAAGCCTGTCTGTGCTCTAATAAAATCACAAAGTCCTTTGCTGTCATTACATACATTCGATACATCAATCCACATTAAATAAGTTGAATCTTGTAAAATAGCATTACAACTATATAATTTTTTGCCAATAAAATCATAGACTATTTTCTTATTTTCATAAATGTATTTTCTAACTTCATTAAGCCAATCCTCACCCTTAGTAAATGCAGCAATTGTTACTGGTACAGCAAATGTATTAGGCTCAGCTATTTCATCATTATTTAATCCTCTATAAACTTTGTTTCTTAATGCTTTATTAGGCACAAAAACAGCTGAAGTTTGTAAGCCAGGTATACTAAAGGCCTTAGTAGGTGAAATACAAGTAACACTGATATCCCTACACACATTATTTACACTAGCAAATGGTATATACGTTTTTTCTGGGTCAGTTAAGCTACAATGTATTTCATCTGAAATTATAGTAACATCATGCATTTTACACAATCTTCCTATTTTTGCAAGCTCTGATTTTGACCATATTTTTCCAATTGGATTATGAGGATTACATAAAATCATTAGTGTCGTTTGAGGATCACTTAATTTGTTTTCTAAATCATCAAAGTCAATTGTATAAGTACCATTTTTATATTCTAAAGGACATTCTAGGATATATCTTCCATTATTATAAATAGAATTAAAAAATATGTTATAAACAGGTGTTAAAACAACAACCTTCTCTGCAGGCTTAGTAAGCCTTCTAACTGCACTAGAAATTGTTGGTACAACTCCGGTAGAAAACATTAACCAATCCTTTTCAATTTTGAAATTATAATTCCTATCCCAAAAATTAATATATGCATCATACCACTCATCAGGTACTAAATTATAACCAAAGCAGGGTTTATTAAGCCTTTCTAAAATAGCATCCTTAATACATGGAGCAGCATCAAAATCCATATCAGCAATCCACATTGGAAGCTCATCTTCTTCAACATTCCACTTTATTGATTCTGTATTAAATCTATTTGTTAATTTATCGAAATCATACATCTTTTTCTACCTCAATTATAGTGTCATTTGGATTTATTACTTTTTCATCTAAAATAAGCTCATCATAGCCTTTACAGATGATTTTACCACTTATAGGATTTTTGATACTATCAATTTTTGTATTGATCTTTGCATAAATGTTTGAACATAGCTCAAATGATAAATATGTATTATGCATACTACAATCCTCTAATGTTAAATCATCGATATAGCATAGCCCTTGATCTGATTCTATTTCACAGCGGACAAATCTGATCTTTTTTGTATTCCACGCTAAATATTCTCCAATTAATTTAGAATCCTCAATCAAAACATTTTCACAATTCCAAAAAGAATCCTTACTATTAAATACACAATTTTTAGCAACTATATTTTTTCCGCCATCAAAACAATAATTTCCATCAATATTAACATTATAAAGAACTATATTTGATGAATTCATACCAAAATAATCACCACAAATTTTTGTATTTTTTATTGTAACATTTGTACAAGACCACATTGTTTCTAATGCATTTGGAATTGTAACATTATCTAATAATACATTTTCACATCTTCTAAATTGCTTAGGTGCTAATATTTTAGAATTAGTTATATTAATTCTTTTTGTATACCAAACTCCTGACCTACCAGTTTCATTCCATACTGTATTATCAACTATAACATCTTGACAATACCATAAAGGATACTTCCAATTAAAGCTTGAATTAAAAACCTCAATATTTCTACTTTCCTTAAGGGGAGATTCCCCATCCTTAAAGGTACAATTAATAAATGTTGTATTTCTTGAGGCATATTTAGCTCTTTCTCCTATTAAGATTTCATTTTCAATTTTATTCATAAATTAACCACCAATCTATACACTGTAAAGTAATATTAATTATAACAAAAGCTCTATTTAATCTTTGTATTTACTCTAATTGCATTTAATATACATAAGAATGCAACTCCTACATCCCCAAAAACAGCAATCCACATATTTGCTAGGCCCAATGACGACAAAATAAGAATCAAAACCTTAATAATAATTGCAAAATAAATATTTTGATAAACTATTGACATAGTCTTCTTTGCAATTTTTTTTGCATTTATCAAGGATTTTAAATCATCATACATTAATACAATATCAGATGCCTCTATTGCTGCATCAGACCCAATTGAACCCATTGATATGCCAATATCAGATTCCATTAATACAGGCGCATCATTCACACCATCTCCAACAAAGCATAATACATCATTTTTATCCTTTGAATTTAATAATTTTTGGATTTCATATACTTTGTTTTGAGGCAATAAGGATGCTTTATATTCTGTTATTCCTATTTTTTTGGCTACTTCATTAGCAATTTGAGGATTATCTCCTGTAAGCATAATAGTATTTTTGCAAATATTATTTAAATAAGAAACTGCTTCATACGCTTCATCCTTAATTTCATCTTCAATAACAATATATCCTTTAAATATACTATCTTCTGCTATATATATTATTGTACCATTTGATGAAGGTTTTATTATTTCAATATTGTAATCATTCATTAATTTTTCATTACCACATAAAATTGTTGTATTACCACATGCCTTTATTCCCTTGCCAGCAATTTCTGTAATTGTGTAATTATTATCAATCTCAGCATTACATATTTCTCTTATAGAATTTGCAATAGGATGATTTGAATTTTTTTCAGCAATAAGTGCAAGCCTTAATACTTCACTTTCGTTTTCCTTTGGGAAAACCTCTACAACAGCGAAATTCCCTTTTGTCAACGTTCCTGTTTTATCAAACACAAAAATATTTGATTTATTAAATCTTTCTAAATATGCCGAACCCTTTACTAATATTCCATGTTTTGAGGCACACCCAATACCAGCAAAAAATGATAATGGAATTGAAATGACTAATGCACATGGACAAGAAACAACTAAAAAGCTTAATGCTCTATAAAGCCAAGTAGTAAAATCCTTTGTAATTATACTAGGAATTATTGCAAGCATTACAGCAATAATAACAACAATTGGGGTGTAATATTTTGCAAACTTAGAAATGAAATTTTCTGATTTTGCTTTGTGATTAGAAGCATTTTCAACTAAATCTAATATTTTCGATACTGTTGAATCATAAAATACTTTTGTAACCTTTATTTCAATTGGACTTGATAAATTTATAGTGCCACTTATTATTTCACAACCAGAATAAATTTCTCTAGGCAATGACTCACCTGTTAAAGCCTTCGTATCAAGAGTTGAGCTACCACTAACAACAATACCATCTAGTGGCACTTTTTCTCCAGGCTTAACCATAATAACATCATCAACATTAACCTCTGTAGGGTCAACAATTATATATTTTCCATCTTCATTTTTTAAATTTGCATAATCAGCACGTATATCCATAAGTGATGTAATGCTTTTTCGTGATTTACCTACTGCATAGCTTTGGAACCATTCACCTACCTGATAAAATATCAATACAGCACATGCTTCGTCAAAGCCTTCTATTTCTTCCTTTTGAATCGCTTTAAAAATACCCAATCCAAAAGCACCTAATGTAGCTAAACACATTAAAAAATTTTCATCAAATATATGACCATGAATGATATTTAAAAATGCCTTACGTAAAACATCATAGCCTATTAATAAATAAATTACTAAATATAATGATAATGGAAGCAAAAAGCCAAAATTACCACCTATTAGCTTATCTAATGAAATTGACTTATCTACTATGAATAATATAATAAACAATACTAAAGAAAAAATAATTCTGATTAAATTCTTTTTTTGTTTTCTACTCATACTAATATCCAATTTTTTTAAATTTCAATTTCAAAATCAGGTTCTATCTTTCTTGCTGTTTTTACTACCTTTTTTAATACAGAATCAAATTTATTATCATCAATTTCAATAGTCATTTTTTGTGTCATAAAATTAATATTACAAGATATAACATCCTCTAGCTTATTAATTGCCTCTTCACATTTTCCAGCGCATACTGCACAATCTACTTCGATTTTAAATACCTTTTTCATAAAGACCTCCAATTTTATTATTCCATAACATGTTCTAAAGCACATTTAAATAAATCTTTAACGTGCTCATCATCAAGTGAATAAATAATTTCTTTTCCCTTTCTTTTAGATTTAACAAGCTTTGATTGCTTTAATAGCTTCAGGTGATGACTTACTGCATATTTTGTCATATCAACACATTGACAAATATCATTTACACAAAGCTCACCATGCTCTAATGTAAACAGAATCTTAGATCTAGTAGGGTCACCTAAAACCTTAAATAGCTCAGATAAAGAATCTATAACCTCTGTAGAGGGCATTTTTTCTTTTATATCGTTAATTACCAATGTTATCACCTCTTGTTTTCTGATTTTATTATAATAACAATTAAACAATTTGTCAACTGTTTAATTGTTTAATTATAAAAAAACAATCACATATCCAATTAGGATAATATGATTGCATATTATTACTTTGTTATTTCATTATAAATTATAGATAATTCCTTCATATATTTTGGGGTGTCAATATTTTGTGGGCAATGGTTTAAGCATCTATTGCATGTTATACAATCCCAAGGCTTAGCACTTTTTAATTCATTTAATTTTTTTGCATTACCTTTTCCATCAACCTTTACAGAATTATATATTTTTAATACCTCAGGTATATTAATTTTTTTAGGACAACCTTCAACACAATACTTGCATTCAGTACAAGCTACAACAACCTGTTTTTTGAATTCTTTAATAACATCAAACAAAAATTTTTCTTCTTCTTTTGTTAATGAATTATCTTGTTCAAATGTTGAAACATTATCTATTATTTGTTCAATTGTAGTCATTCCACTTAATGCGATTTGTACACCAGGTAAGGATTGAAGCCACATGAATGCCCAAGAAGAAATAGATTTATTAGGTTTTTTATCTAATAGCCTATTATTACATTCATTAGTTAATGAGGATAATCTTCCACCACGAACAGATTCCATAACCATAATTGGAATATTTTTGCTATATAATAATTCATATTCTTCTTTGGCATGGCCAAAAATCCAATCATAATAATTAAGCTGAATTTGAACAAAATCCCAATCATATTGTTCCAAAAACTTTTTTGTGACTTCTAGGCTAGCATGAGTTGAAAAACCAAAATATTTAATTTTACCTAATTTCTTTTGTTCTGCAAAATATTTAATACAACCACTATTAATAAGGTCATTAATAGTCGAATCAGTTAAGCAATGAATTAAATAAAAATCAATATGATCAGTCTTAAGCTTTTCTAACTGATTTTCAAATACCTTTTTATAATCAGAATCAGCTAATATATAAAATTTATCAGCAATATAATAGCTATCGCGAGGATATTTAGATAATGCATATCCTAAGAAGCTTTCACTTGTACCATTATGATATACATAAGCAGTATCATAATAATTAATTCCTGAATTCATTGCATAATCAATTATTTCTTCTGCCTTTTTATAATCTATGGGGTTTCCTTCAATATTTTTTACAGGAAGCCTCATATTACCCATACCTAATCTTGATAGCTTTATATCTTTAAAAATTTTATAAATCATATGAAAATACCTCTCTTATTCTTAAATTATACAATAAAATTGGTATTAGTAATATAATTTTATACTTCAAATTGAGAATTGTATAAATCAGCATAAAAGCCATTTTGTGCTAATAATTCATTATGTGTACCTGATTCAACAATATCACCATTTTTAAGAACTAAAATAATATCAGCATTTTTAATTGTAGATAATCTATGTGCAATAACAAATGAAGTTCTTCCCTTTGTAAGCTTATCCATCGCTTCTTGAATTACAAGCTCTGTTCTAGTATCAACATTACTTGTTGCTTCATCCAAAATCAACAATGGAGCATCCTTAATCATTGCACGAGCTATAGTTAATTGTTGTTTTTGTCCTTCAGACAAATTTGCATTTTCATCTAATATAGTATCTAATCCGTAAGGTAATGTTTCAATAAAATGTCCTAATCCAACTGCCCTACATATCTCTAAGACCTTATCGTCTTTTACATTTGTTTTATTAAACACTAAATTTTCTCTTACAGTTCCTTTAAATAGCCATGTATCCTGCAAGATCATATCAAATAAATCATGAACTGCTTCACGTTTTATTGCTTTTGTTGATATGCCATCAATTGTAATATCACCAGAATCAACATCATAGAATCTCATTAATAAATTAACTATTGTTGTTTTACCAGCACCAGTAGGACCAACAATCGCAACCTTTTGTCCTGACTTTATATTAGCGCTAAAGCCATTAATTATTGGTTTTTCAGGAACATATCTAAAATGAATATCTTTAAATTCAATATCACCCTTTACATTTTCAATAAAATTAATTTTATTACTTTCATCCTGCATTTCCTCTAATTCTAAAATCTCAAACACTCTTTCTGAAGCAGCACTAGCTTGTTGTATTGATGTCATTGATTGTGCAAATGTAGTCAATGGATTAGAAAATAATCTAGCATATATTGTAAATGCTATAATTGCACCAAAAGTCATAGCCTTAAAATCATTGATTATTAAAGCAACACCAACAACAAATATAGCAACATAACAGAAATTACCTACAAAATTCATTATTGGTTGCATCATACCTGATAAAAACTGACTCTTCCAATTATCATTATATAATTCAGCATTTATTTTATTAAACTTCTTTATTTCATTATTTTCAGCATTAAAAGATTTGACAATAGTATGATTAGAATATACTTCCTCTATTTGACCATTTAATTGTCCTAAATGTTGTTGCTTAAGGTTAAAATATTTTTGAGATTTACCCAAGATAAGTCCCATTAAAAAGAATCCTAATAATGAACAAGCAATTGTTGTTAATGCTAAAATCCAATTGGATTTAAACATCATTATAATAACACCAATAAATAAAACCAAAGAATTTACTAGATTAGCAACACTACTACCTAAGGTTTGACTGATTGTATCAACATCATTTGTAACCCTAGATAATATATCACCCTTTGTTGTTTTATCAAAATAAGATAAAGGTAATTTATCTAGTTTCATATTTATATCATTACGAAGCTTTTTTGATGTTTTTTGAGTCACTGTAGCCATTATGAATTGTTGTGAATAAGACATAAAAGCACCAATTATATATAGTGACAATAAGAAAATACAAATTTTCAAAATAAAATCCATATCCATGCTAGTAGTAGGATTTATACCATTTACAATTTCATTCATCAAATCCTGAATTTTATCAGGTCCTAATATAGTTGTAATAGCTGATACTACAGCACAAATAATCGCAACAACAATCAAAGCAAAATAGGATTTACAATATATAACAAGCTTTTTTATTGCAGAAAAATCTGCTTTTTCTTTTTTATTAGGCATTTTTCTATTATGTCCATGCATATTATAATTCCTCCTTTGACAATTGTGATAATGCTATATCTTGATATAGCTTAGATCTTTTTAATAGTTCTTCATGAGTACCAATATCAGAGATTTTACCATCATCTAAAAGCACAATTGCCTGTGCATTTTTAATTGTACCTATTCTTTGAGCAACTATAATAATTGTAGAATCCTTTAATTCCTCACTCACCGCTTTTCTTACAAGCATATCTGTTTTGTAATCTAAAGCACTAAATGTATCATCAAAAACTACTACCTCAGACTTTTTGAATACTGCTCTAGCTATTGATATTCTCTGCTTTTGTCCACCTGAGAAGTTTGTACCACCTTGACTAACCTCACTATGAATACCATCCTTTAAATCATAAACAAAATCAGCTTTAGAAATTCTAATTGCCTTTTCTAATCTTGGATCATTATCATCTATTTGTTCATCACAGCCATATGTAATATTAGACTTAATATCACCCTTAAACAAAATTGCCTTTTGAGATGCTATTGAAATTCTATCTCTTAAATCCTCAAGCTTGTAATCTTTTATATTTATTCCATTCAATAATATTTCACCACTGGTAGCTTCATAAAAACGATTTAATAAATTCATAATAGTAGTTTTACCAGATCCAGTTGCACCTATAAATGCAATAGTTTGTCCAGGCTTTGCTTCAAATGAAATATCTGAAACAGCTACATTTTCACCATCAGAGTATGAAAATGAAACATTCTTAAATTCAATATGACCTTTTTCATTTGTAGCTATATCCATATTTCCATCTTTTATAAGTATTTCTGTTTTCAATACCTCTTTAATACGATTTGCTGAAACTAATACTCTTGGCATTAATATAAAAATCATAATAAGCATCATAAAAGACATTACTACCTGTAATGCATAGCTTGAAAAAACAACCATATTTGAATAAATATCTAATCTATTTTCAATCTGAACAAATATATTATCATCTACAGAATTATTAATCAAATTACTTCCAATCCAATATATTGCAAGAGTTAAACCATTCATACATATTGTCATAATAGGAGTCATTAATCCCATAATTCTTGATGTAAACAAATTGGTATTTGTGACATTTGAATTAACCTCATCAAACTTCTTATTTTGAAATTGTTCTGCATTAAAGGCTCTTATTACTCTAACTCCACTAACATTTTCCCTCGTTGCGTCATTCAAATCATCTGTAAGCTTTTGTATTTTCTTAAATTTAGGAAAGCAAAGTAAAAAGACTAATAAAACGGTAACAACAATTATTGCAATACATACTCCTGTTGAAACAGTCCAAGCAACTGATGTTTTAGAAATTTTAGTCAATGCCCAAATTGCCATTATTGGTGCTTTGATTGCCATTTGTGTTCCCATTGCCACAAACATTTGTAATTGAACGACATCATTTGTCGTTCTAGTAATTAAGCTTGGAACAGAAAATTTATTTATATCAGCAGTCGAAAAATGATTTACCTTATGAAAAAGCATTTCTCTTAGTGTTTTCGCAAAATCAGCTGCTACCTTCGCACAACAAAACCCGCATGCTAAAGCAGATATCATACTTCCTCCTGCACAAAGTAGCATCATTCCGCCATTTTTCCATACTACATCCATTGTGGCAGTATTAGAATTTATTGCTCCAGTTAATGCTTTGGTATATTCAGGTAAAGTAAGCTCAAGCCAAACCTGAAGTATAACAAAGCAAATGACAAAAATAAAATAAATAATATTTCTTTTTCTAATATTTTTAAGTAAATATATCATAGATTACATCCTTTCATTAATGTATTTAATTACCAATTATTTTTTGAATAATTTATTTTATAATTATACTCTAGATATTCTTCTATACAAGTTCCATCTAGTAAATAACTTTTTTTCACATAATTATGTTTTTTTATGCTGATTTTATTAAAAAAGTGTAAAATATAAATCCAATCTTAATGAATTACATTTTACACTATTTTATTATTCTACTACTATTGAGCATTCTTCTATTCCATAATATTTGAACAATTCTATATCTTCCTTTTCTATTTTTTCTCCACAAACAACAATAGGAATCGCAGGTGGACAAGAAACTGAAGCATCAGCAAGAATACATCCAATAGAATCTTCAATTTTTACAAGCTTTCTTCTAGAAAAAGATGCATCACGTATTGACATAATAGATTCTTTTTCTTTAATGAAAAATCTACTTGATGACAATCTATTCTTTTTACTTAAATTTAACAATGATTTTTTTACTAAATCCAACTCAAGCTTACTATTTTTGGGCGTAGGCATTAATACAACATAATCATTATCATAAAATTCACATATAATATTATTATTTTCTAAATATTTAGCAATTTCTATGCCAGTATAACCATATGCCTTGCAATCAATAGTAATTTTCATTTTCTCATTACCAATAATAGTATAACCATTATAAATTAAATCTTGCTTTAAATCATCTATTAATTTGCAAATATTATTAAATTCATTCTTATTATTTTCAATATATTGATTTATCATATCTAACGATTGTAATATTAAATATGATGGGCTAGTAGAACCAAAAAGACATAATGCTTCTTTTGCATGCTTTAGATAATAGCTATCAGTACTATTTGAAATATGCAAATATGCTGCGCCAGTAAGGGCAGGAAGTGTCTTATGAGCTGAATCACAGCACATATCAGCACCTAAATCGATAGGATGATTTTTTTCACCTATAAATTTTAGATATGCACCATGTGCATTATCTACTAGTAATGGAACATCATATTTCTTACAAACCTTCGCTATTTCCTCTATTGGCAAAATATTGCCTAAATAGTCAGGACTTGTTAAATATAGGGCAAATGGCTTATTAGACATATTATTAATTATATCTTCAATTTGATTTGCATCTAATAAACAAGAATAATAATGGCTAGGATTTTTAGAATATATCCATTTAACATCAAAATCTAATAAAGCGGCAGCAGAAATAAATGTTTTATGAGCATTTCTTGTAGCTAATACAATAGGTCTATTTTCTTTATTCTTTCTATTGATTAATGCTAAAAAAAGCATTGCTCTAATACATTGTGATGACCCTTCAGTAGAATAAAATGTATCACAACCAAAAATTTTGGATGCATTTTTTTCACTTTCACATATTATTCCCTCAGGTGAATACAAAAAATCTGCACCATCTATTTCGGTAATATCATCTACTTCAAACCCTAATAAATTAACTCCTTTATGACCTGGCATATGAAGACGTATACTTTTTCTTTCTTTGTATTTTTTTATAAAATCACAAATCGGAGTTTTCATCATCAAGTTCAGATACTGCAACCATAATTGCACATTCTATTCTCTTTCTAAATAATTCACAGCCTGGCTTATATATTCCTTTTACGCTTCCAGTTGCATGATATGCATTTGCTGCACATCCACCAGAGCAATATAATCTAGCCCAGCAATCGTCACATTCTTTTTTTGCATACACATTACAAGATGCAAATTCTTGCTGAATTTCTATATTATCTATTCCATCATAAATATTTCCAAGCTTATATTTTTCATCACCAACAAATTGATGACATGGATATAAATCTCCCCATGGGGTTACAGCCATATATTCAGTTCCTGAACCACAACCAGAAATGCGCTTGTAAATACATGGTCCTCCTGATAGATCTATCATATAATGATAAAAGGTAAATGGTCTTCCTTCTCTTCTGCGTTCTATCATTAGCTTAGCTAAATCCTCATATTGTTTTAATACTATTTCAACATCCTCTTGAGTTAAAGCAGATGGATCATCTTCCTTGCAAACAACAGGTTCCATACTTAATTCATTAAAACCTAAATCAAGCATTGTTTTTATATCTTCTAAAAAATCAGGATTATTATGAGTGAATGTACCCCTCATATAATAATTTTTTCCCTCACGAGCTTTAACAAGCTTTTGAAATTTAGGCACTATTCTATCAAAACTTCCATTACCAGCATAATCTACTCTAAATTTATCATGAACACTTTTTCTTCCATCTAAGCTTAATACGACATTACTCATTTCTTTATTAGCAAATTCAATAACATCATCATCTATAAGCATTCCATTAGTTGTGAGAGTAAAACGGAAATTTTTATTTACTTTCTTTTCTATACCTCTTGCGTATTTTACTATTTCTTTTACAACCTCAAAATTCATTAATGGCTCACCACCAAAAAAATCAACCTCAAGATTTCTTCTAGTACCAGAATTAGAAACTAAAAAATCAATAGCCTTTTTTCCGACCTCAAGGCTCATTATTCCTCTTTGACCATTATATTTTCCTTGAGATGCAAAGCAATAGGAACAATTCAAATTACATGTGTGAGCAATATGTAAACATAACGCCTTAATTACTCCACTTGTTTTTTCCTTTAGCTTAGAAGCCATATCCCTAAATTTATCTTCAGTAAAAAGCTGATTTGAATTTTTAAGTTCTTCTATTTGGTTATAGCATTCTTCTATTTCTTCTTCTGTAATATTTAACCTATTACTATATTTTTCTACCATATTTTTTATTATTTCATCCTTAGATTTATTTTCAAATAATGAAATAATATCATATGCTATTTCATCAACGACATGAACTGCACCCGAATTAATATCAAGCACAATATTATATCCATTTAATTTATATTGATGTACCACTTTAATAACCTCCTACTATTATTTAAAAAGCCGCCAAATCACGGGCGGCATTTAAATTTAGATTATTACTTTCTCTTTTGATTTTTGTTTTCGCATTTTTGGTTAGCAACTCCACAGCTAGTCTTACAAGCTGATTGGCAAGAAGTTTGACATTCTCCGCAGCCACCATTTTTTGCACTTTCACAAAGATTACGAGTTTTAATTGTACGAATGTGCTCCATAATAAATCCTCCAAGCTAATAAAATATAAATACTATAAATAATTTATCACAAAAAATAAGAAAAAGCAAATGATTTACAATCTATAATTTACAAATATATTAAAATATTGCAAATAATTTTAATATTTCATTTAATTTATTAGTCTATTATGTTAAAATTTCTCTTGGTGATTAAAATGATAATAGAAAACATTAAACAAGAGGTTATTGACCTTAGTAAGAAGGCCGAAATTGATTTAAAGGAAATATTTGCTGAAATAGATGATGTATGTTTTTATAATTCAAATAGAATATTATCAGCATTTATTGAAAATAGAATTGAATATGCAGACTTTACTGATAGAAATGGTTATGGTATCTATGATTCAGGACGTGAAAAACTAGAAAAAATTTTTTCAAGTATATTAGGTACTGAGGATGCTTTAGTAAGAACACAAATAATGAGTGGAACTAATGCGTTATATCTTGCATTTTCTGCTTTATTAAAGCATGGAGATACAATGATTTCAATTTCTGGTAAGCCCTATGATTCATTATTAAAGATGGTTGGAATTGTAGGTGAATCTACTCAATCATTAAAAGCCAATGGTGTTAAATATGAGCAAATTGATTTAGTTGATGATAAATTTGATTTAGAAAAAATTAAAAAAAGATTAGAAAAAAATGATGTTAAGCTTGTTGAAATTCAAAGATCAAGGGGATATTCATCACGTAAATCATTAACTATTAACCAAATTGAGGAAGTAATAAAGGTCATTCGTAGTGTAAATAAAGAAGTTATTATTATGGTTGATAATTGTTATGGTGAATTAGTAGAAAGAAAAGAACCAGGTCATGTAGGAGCTGATGTTGTTGTTGGATCATTAATGAAAAACCTTGGTGGCGGTATTGCAACAACAGGTGGATATATTGGTGGAAAGACAAAATATATTGAAATGATTGCAGATAGACTCACATCTCCTGGTATAGGAAAGGACTTAGGAGCAAACTTTAATCAAAATAGTAATTTCTTCAAAGGAGTATTTATGGCACCAAATGCCGTAAAAAGTGCTCTTAAAACACAAGTTTTTGCCTCATATATGCTTGAAAAAACTGGCTTT
>JALEQD010000179.1 GCA_022768655.1 Anaeroplasma sp. | reverse complement strand
CAGTCTTGATTGATCCATTTATTTATTATTTTATTATTATTGTACTTATTTTTTATAAGTTCAATAATTGGTTTAAATCCAACCTTATTATTACCTGTTCGTTTATCTGATGAACCAATTAATAATGAATTATTATATGTTCTTGTATAAGTATCACCAATATTACTACCTATAGCATTATATTTAAATTTATTGTTATTTTCAATTTCAATAACGTATGATTTATTTTGATATAATTTAGTAAAAAATAAACCTTTTATTTTCATAAATGGATATCCAGTAGCAATTATTACATTCTTAAATTCAATATTATTGTTTTTAGTATAAGCTATATTTTTATCTATTTTAATTATTTCAGTATTTTCATATATTGTTAATTCATTTACTAATTCTTTAATTAATAGCATGGGATTCATTTGTGCTTGATTTTTAAATTCTAATACTTTATATCCATTATAATTATATATTTGTGGAATATATCCTATTTCTTTTATTGCTTTGTATTCTTCACTAAATATTTCAATGTCATTGAAATATTTATATGAAGATACAATTTCAAAATCAAAATTATATTTTACATTTAATTTTTTATATTCATTTAATGCTTCAATGCATGAAGCATAATACAATCTTCTTTTTTTAATATTTAAATCTTTATACATTATGTCTTGTAATGCTGTAATTGTAGCAGTTGTTCTAACTGTTCTTTCATTTGCTATATTGTTTTTTTCAACTAATACAACATTCTGACCTTTTTGTTTTAGCTGGTATGCACATAATATTCCGCATATTCCACCACCAATAACAAGATTATAAGTTTTTATATTTTCTTTTAATGTATCAAATTTATTTATATCTATATTACTCCAAGTAGTATTTGTCATAAAAAAAAATCACCAGTAATATTATTTGTAAAAAAATGGAAATGATACTGGTTAGATGAATATAAATTAGTTATTTGATTTATAAATGAAAAGTATATACATTTTTAATAAAATGCAATATAAAAAGAAAAAAGCATTGTTGCTAATTTCTAAATGAGCATAGATTTAATATGTAAATATTTATCATAACGATAATCACAAAATAAATTTTAAGGTGTTTATTAAAAATATAGTAATTCCTAAAGAACCTATATATGCTACATTGCTTGCTAATAGCTACAAATTCATAATATATAAAGAATTAAGTAAATAATAAAAATAATAACATAAACTTTATTTGTTTAAAATGCCACTATCATATAACCATTTTTCGGTATTTGGGGACATTTTTATCACTAGATTATGGCAGATAGTTGCAAGTTTTAATAAAAAATCATTTAAAAAAGAAAAATCGTACTTTTCAACTAATCCAATATATCGATATTCAATAAATCCATTTTTTACTTTTTATAGATTTTCATAAAAATCTTGTGACCACAAATTTTAACCACCCCTATATTTTTGGGTTTAAAACAACGCTAAAAAGCATTAAATGTTAAGAAAAGTCATAATAACTTTTTTTTACATTTAATGCTATTTTATTTGAAAAGTGTGTAAGACATTCTCATT
>JALEQD010000001.1 GCA_022768655.1 Anaeroplasma sp. | reverse complement strand
GAGTACATCAAAAATCAAGAGAAAGAAGATATGATGGAAGACAATCTGTCGACCAAAGAATACAAAGATCCCTTCAAGGGATAAGCCAGAGTGAATATCGCGGTTGTCAGCCGCTTTTGATGACCCTTTAGGGTCGTCGTGGGGTTAAAGCCCTTATAGGGGAGCGTAAAAACCGCACGTGTGACGTGCGGATTGTTATTTATTCTATTATTGTTTTTTGTAATAACTTTGGTGCAAGTCTATCAATTAATATTGCACCAATTGGGGCAGTTATTAATATTGATAGTACTGATACAGTTAGGATTATATTACCACATGCAAGATTATAAGAAAGAGCAATTCCACCAATGGATGCTTGTACTGTTGCTTTAGCAATATAAGCTATAACAACAAATAATCTTTCCTTCTTGTTTAAATTAGTTCCAAGAATTGATAATAATACTCCTAATGTTCTAAATGAAAGTCCAATAAATAATACTAAAATTGCTTGTAAGCTATTTGATAATGCATATTTTATATCAACTGATGCACCGACAAGAACAAATAATATTATTTCAAAGAATAACCATAGATTATTGTAGCCAGTATTTAATTCCTTTGCTTTTTCTTTGTTTTTAAATAATACTATTATTCCAACAACAATTATTCCTAGAAGTGCTGAAATTGAAATATATTTTTTTAATAATTCTTCTATACCCACCATTAAAAAAGATACTGATAGAAGAATTAAAATATTAATTGCTAGCTTAAAATTTGTTTTCTTAAAAATAAAACTAATAATAAAACCAAATATTATTCCTAATATTATTCCAAAAATAATAGAAGTAGGTATTGTTAATAATACCATTGGATCAAATACATTGTTTTGTGTTAATCCTAAAAATGAATAAAATAACACAATAACATAAATATCATCAACTGATGAACCAGCTAGAATAAGCTTTGGTATTTCTTTTTCTTTTCCATAGCCATCTTCAATAAGCTTTATCATTCTAGGTGATACTACTGCAGGAGATACTGCAGCTAATACACTTCCCAAAAGCATTCCTTCAAATATGCTCAATTTTAAGATAAAGTATGAAGCAATTGTTACACCGATTATTTCAAATGTAGCAGGAATAAAGCACATTAATATTGCTGGTCTACCAATTTTTTTTAAGGAATTGATATCTAAGTTTAACCCTGATCTTGTTAAAATAATTACTAACGCTATTTGTCTTAATTCCTTTGATATATTTAATATACTAGGATCTATTAGGTTAAGTGCGTATGGTCCTATTATTAATCCAACAATTATCATACCAAATAGTCCTGGTATTTTTATTTTGTTTAGTAGAAAGCCTGCTAAAAAGCCTAATACCAATATCAATCCAATACTCAATATAAACATATTTTCTCCTTCTAAAATAATAATAAAAATCCACCAATAATTAAATATCAAATACCATATAAGAATATATATATTCCTAATACAAAACAATCACTTTTCTTATATTTTTATCTTGATAAAATATTATTATTTACAATTAAGTATCTTTTTAGCGTAAGGTAAGAATAAATCTAATAATTCAGGATCAAATTGTTTTCCTTTTCCATCAATAAGCTCCTTTAGTATATCTTCCTTTGATAGCTTATCTCTATATACTCTATCAGAATTCATAGCATCAAAAGCATCAGCAATAGTAATTATTCTTGCCTCAATTGGAATATCTTTACCAGCTAAACCTGATGGATAACCCGTTCCATCATATCTTTCATGATGATATTTAGCACCCAAATCAACGTTTTCAAGAATAGTTAAATCCTTAAGAATATCTCCACCAATTACAGTATGCTGCTTCATTAAATCAAATTCCTCATTTGATAATTTATTTGGACTATTAAGAATTGAATCTTTAACTCCAATTTTTCCAATATCATGTAATAATGCTATTTCATAAAGGTTTTTTATTCTTGCTCTACTCCAATTTAAGCTTTTAGCTATCATTTCTGAATATTCTGCCACTCTTTGAGAATGCTCGCGAGTGTATTTGTCTTTCGCATCAACAGCATTACTGATTGACATTATTGTTTGAAGTGAAATTGTTGATACTCTATTTCTTTCTTCTAAAATTGAAAATTCTAGAACCTCTTTTGATTTATATTCTTTTGCAGAAACAAAATATAATCTTACATTTATTATTGCTGACATTATTAATAAAATATAATAATTAATATATTCACCTGCAGAAATAAAATAATTAAAGCCTTCCTTTGCATCTAGACCAATTAATACCAAAGAAGAAATAAATATTGAAGTGATAAAAATAACAGGATCAATTACTACTACACCGGCAATTGTAACTATTACTGTTAAATATACTATTGGTGTATTTTTCATTTCCATATCTAAATATGAAACAAGCATAGACCAAATAATCATTGCGATTGAAAAAACAGTTGAGATTAAGTAATACGTTAATGGTTTAAAATGATGCCTTCTACTAATTATTAAAAATGTAGAACAAAGTGCTGATGCTGTAAATAATAGAATGTATGATGTTAAATATAATATATGTCTACGAGAGAAGCTTTTAAATACTATTAATCCACGAGCAAATAAAATTAATTCAAATATTGCAATAACAATCATTAATGCAATATATATTTTTTTATATTTTTCTAAGTGATTACCAATTATTAAAGTTTTTTCTTTCCAATTACCTGCATTTTTAATTAATTGCATAACTGTTACCTCATATTTAAATAAATTTATTTCATTTACGATTTTTAAATATTATAACATGCAATAAAATGGAATTCTATTATTTTTTTATGCGTAAAATTGATTTTGCCATTGGTATAAAAATGGTAAAATGCATAAAAGCCACTCGCAATTGAGTGGCTTAATTTTATATCTGGCGTCCACGAGAGGATTCGAACCTCCGACCCCTTCCTTAGGAGGGAAGTGCTCTATCCAGCTGAGCTACGAGGACATATTTATATTATATATCATATATTTGAAAAAATTGTAAGAATTTCAAAATAATAATTAATTATTACTTTGAAATTCTTTTTTTTCTAATATTTCTTTTGCTTTTATTAATATAGGTAATTCTCTATTTATGATTAATGTTCCTAATTTACTTGTACTACATTCTTTATATTTTAGTATTGCTTCATCATAAGTAAGCTTTAATGTTGAAAGATGGAATGATTCCATTTCTGCTTGTGTAAGATTTTTCTTTCCAAATGATGTTATCTTGCAAAGAAAATAATTGTTTATATTATGCCTATGAATCAAATTATAATAATCACTTACTACTCCGATTTTACATTTTACTTCAACTTGAACACCTAATTCTTCGGAAAGCTCTCTTTTTATTGCGTCAACTTCATTTTCGCCTGCTTCAACTCCACCGCCAGATGTTTCAATAGTTGTAACATTTCCGAAATCATCATCTCTTTCAGCTTTGACAAAGTAGAAGAAGTCATTATCATCGTAGACAATCGCTCTAGCAATATTTCTATCATGATCTATATATTCTAATGGCCACTTATCATCTTTTAATTCTAAATATAATAAATCCATTTTATTTCCTATATTCTTCCATTAATTTTTTAAATTGAGGCATTGAATTTATTATTGTATCCTTTGATATACAATAAGCAATTCTAACATATCCTTTCACACCAAATGAATCTGATGGAACTAAAACTATATTATATTTTTTTGCTTTTTCCATAAATTTGAATGAATCATCTTCAGGTGATTTCATAAAAAGATAGAATGCACCTTGTGGATATACACATTCATATCCAAGCTTTGTTAATCCGTTATATAACAAATCTCTATTTTCCTTATAGGCTTCCATATCTGATGTTTTATCAGCACATTTTGCGATAACCTTTTGGAATAACGATGGTGCACATACATAACCGTATGCTCTACCTGCACCTAAGCATGCAGCATATACGTTTTTATAATCATCCATTGTGTTTGGTGTCAATATATATCCTATTCTTTCACCAGGTAAGGATAAGCTTTTTGAATATGAATAACAAATAATTGTATTGTGATAAATTGATGGAATATGAGGAACTTCAATTCCGTCATATGCGATTTCTCTATATGGTTCATCACATATAATATAAATTGGATGATTAAATTCCTTTTCTTTTGCTAATAATAATGTAGAAAGCTTTTCTAGGTTTTCTTTAGAATATATTACACCAGAAGGGTTATTTGGAGAATTTATAATAATTCCTTTTGTGTTTTTATTGATAAGCTTTTCAACCTCTTCAATATTAATTTGGAAATTTTTTAAATCTGCAGGTACTACTTTAAACTTTGCACCAGTAGAAGAAACAAATACTTTGTATTCAGTAAAATATGGAGCAATAGCTAATATTTCATCCTCATTTGATTCGACTATTGCTCTAAATGTTATACATAAGGATGCAGCTGCACCACATGTCATATATACCATTGATGAATCATAATTAGTTTTATATCTGTTATTTAAGTCTTTCGCAATTGCATCTCTTACTTCAATATCACCTTGTGCAGAGGTATATCCATGTATTTGACATTGATCATTTTCCTTTAATAAATCTAAAATCAATTCCTTTACACATTGATTTGGTTCTACTGAAGGGTTTCCTATAGAAAAATCAAAAACATTTTCTGCTCCTAATATTGATTTTTGAGTTTTTGAAAATTCAAAAAGCTCACGAATAATTGATCTATTATTACCTAAATTTAACATTTCCTTATTCATATTTTTGCTCCTTATGTCATCATTTAAATTAATTATAATTCCTGTAATTTGAATTAGCAAGAAATTTCTTCTTTTATTTAAAACATAGTTTAATACACATATATCGGTGTATCAAATAATAATTATTATGCATTTTAAAAAATGTTAGATTTCTATTTGATTGGCTTAAACAAGCCATTTTTTTGCTTACACATATATCGGTGTATCGAATTATTTAAAAATAAAGTAAAAAAAATTGCAAAATTTGATTGACATTGATTTATTATTTGGTATAATAAAACCGCTGTTTAAAATTTGACATTAAAATTAATGATAAATTATAAAAATAAGCAGGGTATCATTTCGGTGATAGAAAGGAGAAAATAATTTATGCCAACTATTGAACAATTAGTACGTAATGGAAGAAAGGATAAAATCTCTAAATCTAAGTCTCCAAGCTTAGGAATTGGTTTTAATACACTTGAGAAGAAATATACAAAGCTTCCTTCACCTCAAAAGCGTGGTGTTTGTACTCGTGTTACTACTATGACACCAAAGAAGCCAAACTCAGCACTTCGTAAATATGCCAGAGTTCGTTTAACAAATGGAATTGAAGTTACAGCTTATATTCCTGGTATTGGTCATAGCTTACAAGAGCACAGTACAGTACTTATCCGTGGTGGACGTGTTAAGGATTTACCAGGTGTTCGTTATCATATCATTCGTGGTACATTAGATACTACAGGTGTTGCTAACAGAATGCAAAGCCGTTCTAAATACGGAGCTAAAAAAGCAAAAGCAAAGAAGTAAGAAGTATTTTATTAAATAAAAAAATTTTAAATTAAAAAGGAGGAATCACTCATGCCTCGTAAGGGACATATCGCAAAAAGAGACGTGCTTCCAGATCCAATATATAATTCAAAGGTAGTTACAAGAACTATCAATGCAATTATGTTAGATGGTAAGAAAGGAACAGCACAAACAATTTTATATAGTGCTTTTGACCGTATTAAAGAAGCTACAGGTCAAGAACCACTTGAAGTATTTAATAAGGCTTTAGAAAATATAAGCCCAGTTCTAGAAGTAAAGAGTCGTCGTATTGGTGGACAAAACTACCAAGTACCAGTAGAAGTTAGACCAGAAAGAAAGCAAACATTAGCTTTAAGATGGTTAGTTAAGTACTCTCGTCTTCGTAATGATAAGACAATGGATGAAAAGTTAGCAAAGGAAATCATGGATGCTGCAAACGGATTAGGTGGAGCATGCAAGAAGCGTGACGAAGTTCATAAGATGGCTGAAGCTAATAAGGCATTCGCACATTACCGTTGGTAATTTATTAATTAGGAGAGAAGATTATGCCTAGAGAATATAGTTTAGAACACACTCGTAATATCGGTATCATGGCTCACATTGATGCTGGTAAAACAACAACAACAGAGCGTATTTTATTCCATACAAAGAAGATTCATAAAATCGGTGAAACACATGATGGTGCTTCAACAATGGACTGGATGGCTCAAGAGCAAGAGCGTGGTATCACAATCACTTCAGCTGCAACAACAGCTGTTTGGAAGGGATATCGTGTAAATATCATTGATACTCCAGGTCACGTTGACTTTACTGTTGAGGTTTCTCGTTCACTTCGTGTACTAGATGGTGCTGTTACAGTACTTGATGGTCAAGCAGGTGTTGAGCCTCAAACTGAGACAGTTTGGAGACAAGCAACTGATTACAATGTTCCACGTATTGTATTTGTTAATAAGATGGATAAGATTGGTGCTGATTTCGAATATTCAGTAAACACTATCCATGATCGTTTAGGTGCTACTGCAGCTGCAATCCAATGGCCAATTGGTGCAGAAGATCAATTCAAGGGTTCAGTAGACCTTATTGAAATGAAGGCTTACATTTATGATGGCGGCCAAGAAGAAAATTATACAGTTACAGATATTCCAGCTGATTTAGTTGATATTTGTGCTGAAAAGAGAGAATTATTACTTGATACTATTTCTCAATTTGATGATGATTTAGCTATGATGTATCTTGAAGGAGAAGAAATTCCTGCAGATTTAATCAAGAAGGTAATTCGTAAAGCTGTACTTGAAGTACAATTCTTCCCTGTTCTATGCGGTTCTGCATTCAAGAACATGGGTGATAAGAGAATGCTTGACTATGTTATCGATTTCTTACCTGCTCCAACTGATGTTGCAGCTATTAAGGGTGAGGATGAGAATGGAAATGAAGTATTAATTCACCCAACTGATGATGGTGAATTTGCTGCATTAGCATTCAAGGTAATGACTGACCCATTTGTTGGTAAGCTTACATTCTTCCGTGTTTACCAAGGTACAACACAATCTGGATCTTATGTTAAGAATACAACTAAGGGTGTAAAAGAGCGTTTAGGACGTATCATGCAAATGCATGCTAATCACCGTGAAGAAATTAAAGAAGTATTTGCTGGTGATATCGCTGCTGCAATCGGATTTAAAGCAACTACAACTGGTGATACAATCACAGGTGAAAAGGGAACTGTTATTCTTGAAAAGATGGTATTCCCTGAGCCAGTTATTTCTCAAGCAGTTGAGCCAAAAACTAAGGCTGACCAAGATAAGATGACTCAAGCTTTAATTAAGCTTGCTGAAGAGGATCCAACTTTCCGTACATATACAAACGCTGAAACTGGTGAAACAATTATTTCTGGTATGGGTGAATTACACCTAGATATCATTATTGACCGTATGAAAAGAGAATTCAATGTTCAATGTAACATTGGTGCTCCACAGGTTTCTTACCGTGAAACAATTACTCAAGCTGGTGATTGTGAAGGTAAATTCGTTCGTCAATCAGGTGGACGTGGACAATATGGTCATGTTTGGGTTAAGTTTGAACCAAATCCTGAAAAGGGCTACGAATTCGTTGATGCCGTAGTAGGTGGAACTGTTCCAAGAGAATATATACCAGTTGTTGATAAGGGATTACAAGAAGCTTTACCAAATGGTGTATTAGCTGGATATCCTATTATTGATGTTAAGGCTACTTTATTTGATGGTTCATACCATGAAGTAGACTCATCAGAAATGGCTTTCAAGGTTGCTGCTTCATTAGCTGTTAAAGCAATGAAAGACAAGTGTAAGCCAGTATTATTAGAACCAATCATGGAAGTAGATGTTACTGTTCCAGAAGAATATATGGGTAATGTAATTGGTGATTTAACTAGCCGTCGTGGACGTCTTGATTCTCAAGAGAAGCGTGGTAATGGTATTAAGATCCGTGCATATGTACCACTAGCTGAAATGTTTGGTTATGCAACTTCTTTACGTTCAAATTCACAAGGACGTGGAAATTTCATAATGCAAATGCATCATTATGAAGCTTGTCCTAAAAATGTACAAGAAGAAATTTGCAAAAAGAGAGCATAATTATCTAACTTTAGTTAATTATACTTGAAAACCCTGACCAATTAGGGTAAAATATTAATTGGTAAATTTTATACAAATTTAAAAAAAGAAAAATTATTTTAGGAGGACCATTTAAAATGGCAAAGGAAAAATTTGTTCGTAATAAACCACATGTTAACATTGGTACAATTGGACACGTTGACCATGGTAAAACTACATTAACTGCTGCTATCACTACAATCTTAGCAAAGAAAGGCTTAGCTCAAGCTAAGGCATATGACCAAATCGACGCTGCTCCAGAAGAGAAGGAACGTGGTATTACTATTAATACAGCACACGTTGAATATGAAACTGCAAACCGTCACTACGCACACGTAGACTGTCCAGGTCATGCCGACTATGTTAAGAACATGATCACAGGTGCTGCTCAAATGGATGGTGGTATCTTAGTTATCGCCGCTACAGACGGACCTATGGCTCAAACTCGTGAGCACATCTTACTTGCTCGTCAAGTTGGTGTTCCTCGTTTAGTTGTATTCTTAAATAAGTGTGATATGGTTGATGATGAAGAATTAATCGACTTAGTAGAAATGGAAACTCGTGAATTATTAAACGAGTATGACTTCCCAGGAGATGACATTCCAGTTATCCGTGGATCTGCTTTAAAGGCTCTTGAAGGCGATCCAGTTTGGGTTTCAAAGATTGAAGAATTAATGGCAACTGTTGATGAGTATATTCCTACTCCAGTTCGTGACAATGATAAGCCATTCTTAATGCCAATTGAGGATGTATTCACTATCACTGGACGTGGTACAGTTGTTACAGGACGTGTTGAACGTGGTTCTGTAAAAGTTGGTGACAACGTTGAAATTGTAGGTATTAAGGAAACTCAAAACTCAGTTGTTACTGGTGTTGAAATGTTCCGTAAGTTATTAGACTATGCTGAGGCTGGTGACAATATCGGTGTATTACTTCGTGGTATTAACCGTGATCAAGTACAACGTGGTCAAGTATTAGCTAAACCAAAGTCAGTAACTCCTCATACTAAGTTTACTGCTCAAGTATACGTATTATCAAAGGACGAAGGTGGACGTCATACTCCATTCTTCACTAACTATCGTCCTCAATTCTATTTCCGTACTACAGACGTTACAGGTATCATTACTTTAGCTCAAGGTACTGAAATGGTTATGCCAGGTGATAACACAACTATGACAGTTGAATTAATTCACCCAATTGCTATGGAACAAGGTACTAAGTTCTCAATCCGTGAAGGTGGTAGAACAGTTGGTGCTGGTTCAGTAGTTGACATTCTTGAATAATTAATATTCAACAATAAATTAAGGAAGCTATGGCTTCCTTTTTTTGTTATGGATAAATAATTATTAAAAGAAAAATGGGAGCTTGCTCCCATTTAAAAATAGATAATTGTAATTATTATTTATTATTTTTTAATTGATCACGAATTTCTTGTAATAATACTACAACTGGATCTGGAGTAGGTTCTTTTTCTGCCTCAAGCTTAGCTTGTTCTTCAGCTAGTCTTGCTTCCTCTTCAATCTTTGCCTTCTCCTCTAAAGCTTTCTTTTCTGCCCTAGTTAATTTAAGTCCTTTTTCTTGCTTCATTTCAGCTCTTTTTAATGTGTCCGTAAGATTATCTTTTGCATCCTTAACACTATTAAATGCTTTAATGATTAAGAATAAAACAAATGCTACTAATAAGAAATTAATAATTGCACTGATAAATGCACCCCAGTCAATGTATATTGAGTTTGCAAGGTCAATATTGCCTTCTGCATCATTAACTCTAATTAGCATAGTATACATTTTTTCTAATGCGTCGCTATTGCCTCCAAAGCAATAATATAAAACAGTATTAATCAATGGTTTTAATATTCCATTTGATAATGCTGTTACAATGGCAGTAAATGCAGCACCGACAATAGTACCTACTGCCATATCCATTACATTTCCGCGTGTAATGAATTTTTTGAATTCTTGTAAAAATTTTTTCATTGATAATATCTCCTTTTTATTAATTATAACGTATTTTTGTAAATTTGAAGCTTTAAATTTTATAATTATGAAAAAATTATTGAAAAAAATTTAAAAAAACACTTGCATTTAAATTTTTTTGTAATAGAATAAAGTTATAAATTAAATAACCTTAAAAATGACGTTGAAAAGAAGAGTAGTAAAATGAAATCTTCACAGAGAGTTTCCATTTGGTGAAAGGAAATAAGAATTAGTTTTATGAATATGGTCTTGGAGTTGCAAAGGTGAGTCAGTGGATTAGCCTTTGACGAGTTTCGCCCGTTAAAGCGATAGAACATGATAGTGTTTGAAAATAGGCTAATAGAAATATTAGTGAAAAAAGGTTGGTACCACGAATAATTCGTCCTTTATGTATAATGCATAAAGGATTTTTTTTATTTTTAGAAAGGATGATGCAAAATGATAACAATAAATAATTTAAATAAAACATATCATTTAAAAAGTGGAGATGTTGAAGCAATTAAGGATGTTTCTTTAAAAATAGAAGCAGGCGAAATATTTGGTATCATTGGTTATTCTGGGGCAGGTAAATCATCTTTAGTAAGATGTATAAATTTACTTGAAAAGCCTGATAGTGGTGAAGTTATTGTAGATGGAATTAAGCTTACTTATATGGTTCCTGATGAAAAGGAAGGCATTCGAATGCACACCATAAATAATAGGGAATTAAGAAAAGTAAGAACAAATATTGGAATGATTTTTCAGCATTTTAACCTACTTGATAGATCTACAGTTTTTGATAATATAGCATATCCTTTAAAATATTCAAAAAAATCAAAGGAAGAAATTGAAAAAAGGGTAGATGAGCTTCTTGAGCTAGTTGATTTAAAGGATAAAAAATATGTATATCCTTCGCAATTATCAGGTGGACAGAAACAACGAGTTGCGATTGCACGTGCATTAGCGAATAATCCCAAAATATTATTGTCAGATGAAGCTACTAGTGCGTTAGATCCTGAGGCAACAGAATCAATCCTAGATTTGTTGAA
>JALEQD010000154.1 GCA_022768655.1 Anaeroplasma sp. | reverse complement strand
AATGATTTTTGATAGATAAATACCTGCACTCTTAGGAGCAACATCTCTACCATCTAGAAATGCATGATAATACACATTTTCAATACCCATACTATGTGCAAGCTTTGCTATAGCAATAATATGACTTGTATGAGAGTGTACTCCACCATCAGATGCTAAACCAAAAATATGAAATTTCTTATTATTATTTTTAGCATTATTAATTGCTTCAACAATTGCCTCATTTGAATTAAATTCACCTGTTTTAATTGAATTATTAATTCTAGATAATGATTGCCATACAATTCTACCGGCACCAATATTCATATGGCCAACCTCACTATTACCCATTTGGCCATCAGGTAAGCCTACTGCTTCACCGCTTGCTTGTAATGTTTTTGTATCGAATTCGTTAAAAATTCTATCCAAGTTTGGTTTTTTTGCTAAGCTTACAGCATTAGTATCTGAAGCCTTTGCAAGTCCATAACCATCCATAATAATTAAACATACTGGTCTTCTTTTCATTTTTACACCTCTTGTGATTTTAAATCACTCTAACCTTCCAAATTTTTTTAATATATAATAATTATTTACGCTTATAGCACCAACCCATTTAATAGATGCACTATCAGCCTCAGGATATTTATCATATCCCCAATTTCCTTTATAATCCCACATACCAAATGATTTTACATCAGAAATAATAAAATCTAATTCCTTATCTATCATTTCCTTTAACTCTTTATCCTCTAATGCAAATGCACAATCAAGTGGATGAATAGCGCTTAGCTCATTAAAATCTAAAGAAACAACATCTTTTGCTAGTTTTGTAAGCTTTGCTTCTATTTTAGGCTGAATATCCTTATATAAGCCTAATTCCTTAATTGATTGTAAGAAGCTATTAAAAGAAATAAATTCATATTTTGTTAAAGTTTCCATATTATAAAAATCTTTAAGCATAATATCTATCATTTTCAAAGCCTTTTTATAATATGCCTTAGTAGGCTTACAAAACTTTAGGGTATAGCCTAATATCGCAGCCGTTGGATGATAACCAAATGCTTTTTTATTAGCATCATTATATTCAAATTCTATACTGTGCGCAAAATCATTATTTGATAAGACATTAGGATTCCATTTATTATCAACAATTTCTGCTCTATTATACAAATAATTCATTGCTTTATTTACAATTTGATCATAAACCTCAAATTCACAGGAAGAATCTAAATCAACCATATTCATTATTCTAAACGCTTCATAAACCTGAAATGGACTAGAATTTATATTATAGTTATCAATATATAATCCATGTCCGAATCCACCATCCTTACACCAAAAACCTGTTAATGCGTGTAATACGAATTCGTTATCCATTGTTCCGTCTAAATAATTAAATATTGCAACCTCAATATCTCTAGCCTTTCTATACATTTGATCACTTAAATATTGTTGTTGTGCTTTACTAAAAAGCATAAAAACACCACCTAACCGAACATATTTTACAACAAATGAAATAAAAATAAAAGATAATACTATAAAAATAATGCCAAATATTATAAAATAATGTTAGGTGATTTTTATGCAAGGAGCAATGCTACACTATTATTTATTCAAAAAATTAGCAAATCAATTTCCCTCTAAATTAATTGACAATGTTAAAATCACAAATGATTTACTTTTTAATCTATCAACATTCAATGATTTAGGTTTATTTTTTAAGCAATTTAATATATATAAAAAAGATAAATATAGATTGGATTTAAAGCTTCAGGATGAGAAAAAATTCAAGCTATTTATTACAGAATGTGTATATACATGTAAATATAATGACAATTTTTATCAATTATTATTTCTTGATGCAATAGTAACTCATTCTATTTTAGCTAAGCATATTGAAGAATATTTATCATCTAGAGTATCATTTAAATTAAGCTACCAAAGAGCACTATCAATGCTTGATAATTTTTATACTACTGTAAATGATTTATCTAATTTATCAAAAAAATCTATATATTCATTATTTCCTAATTCATTTGAATATTATTCATGGATGAATGATTTAATCTCAAAACCAATTATTAAAACATATTCATGCTTTTCTTGTGAAACATACTATAAGCATAGTATGAAAATGAAAAAATTTTATTATAGGTTTTGTTCAAAAGGAATTAGTGGAAATATATTTAATACATTTTTTGATATATTTGTATCCCATAGAGGTAAAAAGAAGCTATTAAAGGCAATGTATAGAAAAAAAATAGATACTTCTTTACTTAATAGTGAAAAAAAACCATACCTTGTACTAGATAAATCATATTCATATAGCTTTGATGAAATATTAGATAATGCTTATAATGAAGCTAAAGCATATACAGATGCAATACATCAATATATGTTTTATAATAATTCTAAGCCTTTAAAAAATTATCTTCCAATAGATGAAAAAGACGATGAAAAAAAAGACTCAAATTTCTAAAAAAATTTGAGCTTTTTAATTTATTGGTTAATATTTTTTACAGGAATATCCATATAAATCTTTTCAAGAGAAAATCTTTGTCTTTCTTCCTTTGTAAAAACAGATAATATTGAATCATAACAATCAATTAACACCCATGGAGAATTAATCCCTTCAATACTTCTAACCTTATATCCTTCCTTTAAAACATCCTCTGTTACATAAGAAACAATAGCTTGGGCTTGACGCTCAGATGAAACAGAAGCTAAAATCATTTGATCATAAAATGGAGATTTACCTTTCATGTCATATACTAATATATCTTCAGCCTTTACCTTGGCTAAGTCATTTAATAATACTTCTTCTAAAGTCATTTTTTTACCTACCTTTTTTAAATATTGATTATAAACTATTAATTGCCTTGGATGGGGATTTTTTCCATCTTTTTTAACAATTTCTATAGTTTTTTCTAATGAATAGCATATAGCCTCATTAAATTTACCTGAAAGCAAAATATTTCTACATTCAATACAGGATGGATATTCTCTATTTTTCTCAGTATAATCAGAAATCATAACTATTGCTTCTAATAATGACATATCAGGTCTACCAAAAACATGATTATATATTGCATTAAATACATCCTCATCAAAATCATCAAAAAAATATTCTTTATATTTATATGCAGAACCATATGCATGATATAAAAAAGGATATTTTCTACATTCTTCTATTTCTTCATTAGATAAAACAAGTTCTATTTCTGATACATCATCATATTTAGAATAATCATGCATATACGATGCAATCAAAGCCTTTTCAACATCACAATTATATTTTTTTGCTAAAAATGATGCCATTTCAGCAACACCTAAAATATGATTCAATCTATGATTATTTCCATTTTTGTATTTCTCAATAACTAGATTTCTAGCCTTATCCGATAATAGCATCTGTAACATATACCTCTGTATTCTTTATATATTTAACCTTAACACTACATTTTCCTTTAACAGCAACAAACCCAAAGCCTGAAAACCAAATATTAATTTTTTTATCACCAGAAAATTCAAATATTTTTTCATCATATTCTAAGCTTGATGCTTCTTCTAATACTGGTGGAGTAAGAATTTTACCTAATTGAGTATTATATAAATTATCAACATTTGATGCTTTACATCTATGAATATATAAATCCTGTGATGTATAAACAATAACTGATATTTTTTCTAATACATTTGAAAATGATAATGAAGCAAGACCACCTAAAAATATCGCATTTTCATTTGTAATTTGATAAGTAATAGGCTTCATCTCATTACTAGGCATTATTTTTCTATAGCTTTTTGGCAATAATTGATTTAATACATCATTTTCATTTATTAATCCTGGTGTATCTATAAATGCTTTATTATCATCAAAAAATGGTATTGTTATTTCATTTAATGTTGTACCTGGAATTACAGATGTAGAAATAACATCAGAATCTATCGATGTATTTCTTTTTAGCAATGCATTAATTAGGCTTGATTTACCAACATTAGCACAGCCAACAAAATATACATCCTTTCCATTTCTTAATAAATCAATTGTGTTCATTAATTCATCAATAAAATAGCCCTTTTTAGATGATACAATATGAATCGCATCAACCCTAAAAAATACCTTCTCACACTCTTTTGATAGCCAATTAACAATATTTGATACATTTGTACTATGAGGAAAAACATCATATTTATTTGCCACTAATATAACATTTTTATCTCTAAGCTTATCGATCATTTTTTTATTGAAGGTAGCCTTAAAAGCAAAAATATCAACAATAAAAATCATTAAGCCATTCTTCTTTATTACAGAATCTATTACCTTTTCATAATCATCATTCGAAGCAATAATTTTTGGCAGCTCATTATAATGCATCATTCTATAGCATCTTTTACAATATTTTGATTCATCAGTAAGTTTAGGAATAAAGCCAGGCTTTTTATCATCAATATCCTGTAAAATAGAACCGCAACCCTTACATTTTTTTATTATCATCTACATCACCTGCATAATATCCTAATGTTTTACTATATTCATTAGGATATTTCCTTTTAATTCTTTTTAAAAAGAAACTTTCTAATTTTCTATTAAACCTTGTAGGCCCAATATCTGTATTTTTATCTATTGCTTCTATTAAGCAAACAGATATTTTATATCTTTTTCCTGCAAAAACATCAGTCATTAATTGATCACCTAATAGGATCATTTCTTCTTTTTTATATTTTTTCTTTGTTTTAGTTTTAATTGCTTTTTTTATTCCTCTTTTAAGAGGCTTTAAGCTAAATTTAACATAAGGAATATCAAATGCTTGAGCAAATGTATCTACTCTATTTTTTCTCGAATTAGAAACTAATATTATTTCAAATCCCATTTCCTCTAATTCTTTCTTCCATGAAAACAATTTTTCATTTGGAAGAGTTTCTTTATATGAAATTAATGTATTATCTAAATCTGTAAGAATAAGTCGAATACCATTTTCATATAATTGAGTGTATGGAATATCATATATAGATTTAAAATAATAATCTGGAATTAGCTTTTTTAACATTTTCAAAATACCTCATAATATATTATACATAAATTCTATACAAAATAAAGGAGTTTTATTTTTGATTTTTTTCTTACTTCCCATTTTGGGAGCAATTAAAAGTGAATCATATCCAAGAAAGCTATCTTTAGAAGAAGAAAAACAATACCTAATCGCATTTTATAAAAATAAGGATATGAATGCAAGGAATAAGCTAATAGAGCATAATTTAAGATTGGTTGCACATATTGCAAAAAAATATGAAAACACATCAATCGAAAAGGATGATATACTTTCTATTGGTATTTTGGGCTTAATTAAAGCAATTGATACATTTGAATTTAATGAAACAAATAAAATTGCAACATATGCTGCAAGATGTATTGAAAACGAAATACTAATGACACTTAGAGCAAACAAAAACAAAAATAATCTAATTCGCTTACAATCACCTATTTCAAATGACAATGATAAAAATGAAATGGAGCTATTAGATTTGTTAGAGGATAAGGATGTTGATATATATAAATCCTATGAAAAGAAAAAAATGAATGAAAAACTAAAACTAGCATTAGATACATTAACATCACGTGAATATGATATTATTTCAAGAAGATATGGCCTAGATAGATCATCTCAGACACAAAAAGAAATAGCAAATGATATGAAAATATCAAGAAGCTATGTTTCAAGAATTGAAAAAAGAGCATTATTAAAATTATATTTTTTACTAAAAAATGAAAAAGAATAAAAAAAGCCTTATAAAAGGCTTAGTTCATACTTACTAATAAAAGCTTTAATTCCTTACCACTTTCAGTAGTAATATAGAATTCATCTCCAACCTTATGATTTGTAACAACCTTTCCAAGTGGAGAATCATTTGAAATCTTACCAGCAAATGGATCTGCTTCAATTGTACCTACAATTTCATATGTAACTGTTTTATCCATTTCTAAATACTTAACTGTAACACGAGTAACCTCTAATATTTTTGCATGCTTTAGAATGTTTTCAATTTCTAAAATACGTGCTTCAATATTTGCTTGTTGTTCTCGTGCTGAAGAATAATCTGCATTTTCAGATAAGTCTCCTTGCTCACGAGCTTCCTTAATTGCTTCTCTAATCTGAACACGGTCAACTGTTTTAAGCTTTTCTAATTCTTCTCTTAATTCACGTTCACCATTTCTTGTTAACTCATATATTTCATCTTTATTTACCATAAAACAATTCCTCCAGATAATTCTACTAGGTTATTATACAAAATCAATGATTAAAAATCAAGTGAATTAATAAATATCATTGTATTTTATTTTTCTTAAATTTTTTTGTATCATCTTATAATTAGGAAATACTTTCTCTAAAAGATTATAAAATTCATTTTGATGATTATTATAGAAAAAATGAGCATATTCATGATATATAACACTTTTAATATATATTGGATCATATTTAGCTAATTTAGTTGCTAGAATTATTTTTCTTCTTTTAGGAAAACATTCTCCAAAATATGTTGATACATTTTTGTAATCAAAAATAACAGGAAAAGAAATATTAAATTTAATATTAATATTTGGGAGCTCATTTTTTACAATTTTTTCTATTTCTGTTGCGTAAAATGTGTGTATTAGACTTTTAATATATTGAAAATTATTATTCTTAGTATATACATAAATACTATTATCCTGTGCATATACTAAATCATACTTTGCATCAAATATAGCTAAGCTGTATTCTTTGCCAAGAAAATGCAATGTATTAGAGGCTAAGGGAGGTTTAGTATTTAATGATTTATATATAGCATCATAATTTGACAAAATAAATTTTTCAATGTAATCAATTGTAAGCTTTTTAAAAGAGGTTATAACAATCATATTATCTTTTACTCTTAAATATATATGCTTATTATTTCTTTTTAAAATAACTTCACAATTACAATCAATATCTTTAATTTTAATTCTAAAAATAATACCACCACCAAATTGAAAGGAAAAAATATTATGATAACATCAAACAACTTAAATAAAAATCATTTTTTTACATCATTAAATGATGCTTATGGCTCTAAACGTAATTTCGAAAGAGAGCTTATTCACAAAGCATATAAGGTAGGAAATAAAGGGAAGCTTTATTTTACAATGAATAGATACCTAAACTTTTATGTATCAAATAATATTACAAATCAAGAATATATATTACTAACATGTAATTTAGATTCTTGTGATATATATAATTTTATAGAAGATATCGATTACACTAAATTATCTAATGCATATTTAGAAATTAAAAGATTAATTGAGTCTAAGTAAAGAATATTTTTCAAGTGGAATATCACATTTAAAATAAATATCTTGCTTTGGATGCCTTGCTGCATCTAGTATATTACCATCTTTATCATATATTTCTTTTATATCAAGTAAAAATGTTTTAGATGGAGTAAACACTTCAATAGTTGAAAATGGAACAAAATAGTTTCTTTGCTCAATATGAAGTGTTTTTGTTTTTTCATCATATCCTTTAACTATACCAATAAATTCTTTTGTTGGTACAGTTAAATTTAAATCATATAGCTGCTCATTTATTGTTGGTTTATTAAATAAAAAACCAGTAGATGTTAATCTGTTTTCTGCTTTAGCAATTTGATTCTCATAAACCTTAAAATCTTTAATTTTATGATTAAGCTTATACTCATCAATTAATTTTCGATATGTGTTTACCACAGTTGCAATATAATGTAATGACTTCATTCTTCCTTCAATTTTAAAAGAATTCATGCCCATATCCATCATTAAAGGAATTGCTTTTATAGCACATAAATCCTTACTACTCATCGCAAAATAATCACCCTTAGGATTTTTAACCTGATTATCATCAATCAAATCATAGCACCATCTACAGCTATGTGCACATCCACCTCTATTGGCATCCCTATTTGTCATATTATTCGAAAGCATACAGCGTCCTGAATAAGAAACACACATACCACCATGAATAAATGCCTCTAAATCAATATGAGAATTTTCTTTAATTATTTTCATTTCCTCTAAGGATACTTCTCTTCCTAAAACAACTCTATCAACATTTACCTCTTCAAAAAATTTTACTGCCTCTTGATTAATTGTTGATGCTTGTGTTGATACATGTGCTTCCATTTTTGTATGAAGCTTAACCATTTTTAAGATGTATAAGCTAGATGCAATAATACAATCAACACCACATGCCTCTAATTCCTTAAGATACTCTATAAGACCATCTGTATCAATATTATGCATAACAATATTACATGTAACATGTATTTTTGCATTATGCTGATGTGCAAATTCACAGCCTTCTTTTATATCCGCTAAGGTGAAATTAGATGCCCTTGAACGAAGTGAAAATTTTTGTCCGCCAATAAATACAGCATCCGCACCATAAATAATTGCAACCTTTAATTTCTCTAAATCTCCTGCAGGAGCTAATAATTCATATTCTGCCATATTAAAATAACTCCTTTTGATAAATACTATCCTTATATGTAAAGCCTTCTTCAATATTTAATCCTAAATTATTGATATTAGCTATACTTTCATCAATATTATTCTTGCTTATAGCATTTTTATATTCTATTAATACCTTTAAAAATATATCATCATCTAAATATAATGATTCCATGTATCCATATTTAAATTTACTAATTATATCCTTTTCCTTAAGCAGTGAAATGCAATATGGTCTATAAATCATAGTTCCATTTTCATTTTCAATTATAGGTAAATAATCATCTCTTGTTGCTTCCTTTAGATATAAATGATTATTTGATACCTTAATATTTGCCTTTTCCTCATATAAACTAACAAGCTTACGATTTGAATAAAACATAATACGATGTCCAAATATCTGATAAAATATAGAATTATCATTTATACTATTATTAACATCATTAAGAGGAATCTCTAGACTCATTGAAAGACTATCACAGCCTATTTTAGAATATTCTTCTAAATCTAATTTGTTTGTAATCATTGTTTGTGGGTCGTAAATAATACGATTTATTATATTTAATCTCTTAGCAATTTGAATTGCTCCTAAATCTGTTACTAAAAATAAAATATTTTTGGAAATATATTTTTCAAAAACCTCATTAACAGATACTAAATCGGAAGGATGAAGTAATTTATTAACAGCAATAATTGGTAATATATTATTATTTTCACAAAATAAAATTGCTTTATCTAAATCTAAATCCTCATATACTAATGAATATTTTTTAGTATTTAATACTGCACAATCAATATATTTTGCAAATTTATTTAATTGCTTTAAAGTATATATAGAGCATGTTATTTTCATATGCTACCTCCGATTTAAAAATCCATGGGAAACCATGGATTTATTTTTAATATCTAAAATTACCTTTTCCTTTGCCTTTTCCCTTATTGGCACGTCCTTGATTAAATCCAGAAAAATTACCATTTTTCATTTGTTGTTCTAATCTCATAGCATCAGTTTCACTCATATTCCTCATTTGCTTCATTGATGCTTTCATTTGATCTAAAGATTGTCTTAGCTTATTAACCTCTTGAATAGAACGTCCTGAACCTTTAGCAATTCTTTCTCTTCTTTTGTAATCTCTATCAATCAATTCAGGATGCTTACGCTCTTGCTCAGTCATTGAATAAATAATAGCTTCTACTTTATCAAATGCATTATCATCAACCTGACTAATTGCTTGCTTCATTTTTCCCATACCAGGTAAGAAGCCTAATATTTTTGAAATTGAGCCCATTCTTTTAATCATCTTAAACTGCTTAAGCATATCATTATAATTAAATGAACTACTCATCATCTTTTCAGCCATTGATTTCATTTCATCTTCATCAATGTTTTCAGTTACAGTATCAATTAATGATAATACATCACCCATACCTAAAATTCTATCAGCTAATCTATCAGGATAAAAAATTTCCATAGCATCAAGCTTTTCGCCAGTAGACATAATTTTAATTGGAATACCTGTCATTTCCTTAATTGATAAAGCAGCACCACCACGTGTATCACCATCAAGCTTAGTTAAAATTACACCTGTAACATCTAAATCCTTATGGAATGCTAAAGCAACATTTACTGCGTCCTGTCCTGCCATAGCATCTACTGTTAATAATATTTCATCAGGCTTAGCAATTTCCTTTACATTTTGAAGTTCCTTCATAAGCTCTTCATTAATTTGTAAACGACCTGCAGTATCAATAATTACAAAATTACAGCCTGCTTCACGAGCAGCCTTTAAGCCTTCTGTAACAATTTTTTCTGCCTTAACATTTGTTCCCATCTCAAAAACAGGAACATCTATTGATTTTCCTAATGTGACAAGCTGATCAATCGCAGCTGGTCTATAAATATCTGCCGCAATAAGCATTGGTTTTTTCTTTAATTTTTTTCTATAGAATAAAGCCATTTTACCACAGGCTGTAGTTTTACCAGCACCCTGTAAACCAACTGCCATAACAACAGTCATTCCTGAAGACTTAAAATTTAATTCAACAGCTTCATCACCTAAAGTTTTCTTTAGCTCCTCACGAACAACCTTAACAACCTGTTGACCTGGATTTAAGCCTTTAAGTATTTTTTCACCTAAGGCTTGTTCTTTTATGTTAGCTAAAAATTTCTTAACAACCTTATAATTTACATCCGCCTCAAGAAGACTTAATCTTACCTCTCTTAGCATTTCATCTATATCATTTTCATTAAGCTTACCCTTACCAGTAAGTCTTCTTAATCCCATTTGTAAACGAGAGCTCAAATTATCAAAAGCCATATATTACTCCTTTATAATCATAAGAATTTCTTCTTTAATATTATCAGCAATATTTAATGAATTTATTTTTTCGATTTTTTTTCTTAACATTAATTTTTCTTCATAAAGCTCAAGTGTGTGAATTGTTCTTTTAATTTGATCAAACACACCATTTTTTGAAATTTCATAATTATCAGCAATTTCTTGTAGTGATAGATCCATGAAATAATATTCTTCAAAATACATTCTTTGCTTATCAGTTAATAACAAACCATATATATCATATAATTCTATTATTTCTTCTCTTTTATTTATTTCCATCTTATTCCTCAAAAAAATCTGCAAATAATCCATATAAGTATTGTTCAATATCAAATACTTCTAAATCATCTACACCTTCACCTAAGCCAACATATTTAATTGGAATACCCATCTCATGTCTAATTGCTAAAACAATACCACCCTTAGATGTACCATCAAGCTTAGTTAATATTACACCTGAAACATCAGTAGCCTCCTTAAAAGCTTTTGCCTGAGACATACCATTTTGTCCTGTAGTTGCATCAATAACAAGTAATGTTTCATGTGGTGCAAGAGGGCATTCCTTTTGTAATACCCTTCTCATTTTAGCAAGCTCATTCATTAAATTAACCTTATTTTGTAATCTACCAGCAGTATCACATAATAAAATATCATAATTTTCTGCTTGTGCTTTTTTTATTGCATCATACATAACAGATGATGGATCAGATCCATCTGGCTTAACAACAATATCAACACCAATACGTTTAGCCCAAACATCTAATTGCGCAACAGCACCTGCCCTAAATGTATCTCCAGCAGCAAGTAAAACCTTTTTGCCCTGCTTCTTATAGCTATTAGCTATTTTAGCAATAGAAGTTGTTTTACCAACACCATTTACACCAACAAATAAAATAACTGATAAACCATTTTTATTTAAATTAAGGTTAGCATTAACTATTTCACCATTTAAGTATATTTCAAACATTTTATCTATTATTATTTCTTGAAGTAAAAGTGGATCACTAATTTTCTTATGATAAACCTCGTCTTTTAAACTATCAATAAAGCTAACAACTGTGTCAACACCAATATCAGCCATAATAAAAATTTCTTCTAATTCATCAAATAAATCATCATCTATTTTATTACTCTTAGATAAGACTTCCTTTAAAGTAGCTAAAGCTCCTTCTCTTGTCTTATGAAGACCCATTTTATATTTTTTACTTTTATCTTTATCTTTCCTTTTAAATAAATCAAATAAACCCATAAAAAATCACTCCATATCTATTTAATTATAGCATAACAAATTATCATATTCAAAAAAAAATTAAAAATGAGTAAAAACTACTCATTTTTAGTTAATTTATAATATTCTTCCTTTGAAATAATATTCTTACATTTTGGGAAAGTAGAACATCCAAAAAAGATATTACCCTTATTTTTTCCCTTTGTAGCAATTCTTTGTATTAAATATCCTTTATTACATTCAGGACAAATAATCTTATTTGTATCTTTTTCTAAAACTTCTTTTTCTTGATTACAATGCTTTGAGCAATATAAATTGCCATCCTTATCTATAAGCATAATAGACCCACAATCACTACATTTTAAATTTGTTGGTTCATCGTTATAAATATTTTTACATATAGGATAATTTCCACAAGCATAAAAGATATTACCTTTATTTTTTCCTTTTGTAGCTACCTTCTTTAATATATGAGCTTTACCACATTCAGGACAAATAATTTCAGTATCAACTGCTTTATTTTGATTTTCTTCCTTTTTAATATATGTACAATTTGGATAATTTGAGCATGCTGTAAATTCACCATATTTACCTAATCGTATAACAAGTGGTTTACCACATTCAGGACATATTTCATCTGTTGGAATTGGGTATATTGCCTCCATTTTCTCATTTGCAATATCAAATAAAGGAATAAACTCATTATAGAAATTAGATAATTCCTCAAGCTTATCCTTTTCTCCCTGAGCAATTTTATCAAGATCACTTTCCATATTAGCTGTATATTCAATATTAATCATTGAACTAAAATATTCTGTAAGCTTATCAGTAGTTAATATTCCTTGCTCTGTTGGAATAAGCATTTTCTTTTCAACCTTAATATATTTTCTTTCCTTAAGAGTATGAATTGTACTAGCATATGTAGATGGTCTTCCAATACCCTTTTCTTCCATATCCTTAATTAATGATGCTTCAGTATATCTTGAAGGAGGTAATGTTTTCTTATCTAAAATTTCTATTTCACTTGCATTAAATGATAATCCTATTTCAAAATTTGGAATAATAGTATTTTCATCCTCAGCAGTTTTTCCATAAACCTTTAAATATCCATCAAATATAAGTTGCTGTCCTGTCATATACCACATTGAATCAGTATTTGAAAATTCAATTCTTGTAGAATTAAATATTGCATTTGACATCAATGATGCTAGCGTTCTGTTATATATCAAAGAATAAAGCTTATATTCATCATCAGATAAATACTTTTTAATGCTATCAGGTGTTCTATGTATCGATGTAGGTCTAATACCTTCATGTGCATCCTGTGCATTCTTTTGAACTTTAGATTTAACCTGGCCTACATATTTTGTACCATAATTATCTATAATATATTCAGTTGCTTCCTTTACAAAGCTATCTGCTAATCTAGTTGAATCTGTACGCATATATGTAATTAAACCAACAGTTTCATTATCTACTTTTTTACCTTCATATAATACTTGAGCAACTCTCATTGTTTTTGTAGCGTTAAATGAAAGCTTATTTGATGCATCCTGTTGCATTGTTGATGTAGTATATGTTGGGTATGAGCTTCTTTTTACTTGCTTTGTTGAAATGCTTGAAACAGTAAATGATAATAATCTTGATTTTAAATTTTCTAATATTTTTCTATCAGTAATTCTATTTTTTTGATCAATAATATTATCTTTTATACTAAAAAGCTTAAGCTTTAATCCATTAACCATAGCTTCCATTTCATAATAATTTGTAGAAACAAATGAATTAATTTGTTTTTCAAGATCAACTATTAATAATAATGCAGCACTTTGTACTCTACCTGCACTTTTAGAACCAATTTTCTTTTGTAATAGCTTTGATAGCTTAAAACCCAAAATTCTATCAATCATTCTTCTGGTTTCTTGAGAATCAACCATTTTCATATTAATAGGATGTGGATTCTTTAATGCATCAATAACTGCAGAGCGAGTTATTTCATGAAATTCAATACGATTCAAATCATTAAAGCCTAATCCTAAAGATCTAGCTAAATGAAAGGCAATAGCCTCTCCCTCACGGTCGGGGTCGGTTGCAAGATATACTTCTTTATTCTTACATTCTTTAATTAGTGATTTTACTAATGCTTCTTTTTCCTTCATAACCTTATATGTCGGAATAAAACCAGCATCAACATTAATTCCAAGACCATCTTTTCCTAAAGTAGCAAGATCACAAATATGGCCTTTTGATGATAATACCTTATATTCATTGCCTAAATAAGAACTAATTGTGTGTGATTTACTTGGAGACTCTACTATTATTACTTTCTGCACAATATCTTCCTCCATTAACGTATTTTATATTAATACACTAATTTATAACTGTCAAGAATAAAATATTCATTTTTTTTCTTATCCTATATATAAAATATATTATATTTTAACGATATTTGAAAAATTTATTAATATAGAAGAAATTGATCATACAAAAATGAATAAATAACCTTAGAAAAATACTTTTCATATTCAGATTTTGTAATAGTATAATTATTAAATAATTTATTATAAGCAAGTTTATTTTTTTCATTTGCACAAATTATATCTTTTAAATTTGCTTCAATATATTCTTTCTTATAATTACATTTTTTGTAAGCAATTAATAGGCAAATACTTGCTGTACCTGCGATTAAAGAATTATCATTTATAAACTTATTATAATATATAATTAAATCATTATATTTTTCACTACAAACATATGCTGCAAATAAATGTCTAATTGAATACTTAGTAAATTGTTTTTTATCAGTTTGATAAATTAAATAATCAATAATAGGTATTGCTTCATCTATTGTAAAATCATACAAACCTAAAAGATTATATATTTGTAGGATATTATTCTTACATATAATAGATCTTATAAGATTATAATCCTTTTTATATATTTCACATAAATGCTGGAAATATACTAATGATTTAGCATAATCATTATTAGTATAGTAAAAGGTTCCTTTTATATGATAATACATCCAAAGTATATTATGATTCTTAGCTTCTGCAGTAAAATCAAATGTTATATTATTAATTTTTTTAACATATAATAATATCAATTCATAATAATATTTTAATTCATTATAAAAGTAATTAATTGGAATAAATGATAGATATTTCATATCTTCATCTATTAATTCACATATAGTATCATATGCTTTATCTGAATTCATAACCAATAAAACCTTAAAAACAACAAATATTGGTTTTAAATAATTATTGTCATTAATCAGCTTATTAATAGTATTCATATGTGAATCATATAAATAATCTCTTTTATAATATATAGAAAAATATATATCGGTTAATATTTTTTCAGCATATTCAACATAATTATCATTAATTCTACTAATTTTAAAATATTTTAACAATAATAAGTGATTATTATTAGAAGCTATATCTATTCCTCTAGAATATTTATACGATGAAAAACTTATTCCATTTTCATTTAAAACATCTATCTTTTTTAATTTATTCATCTTTATAAATCCATCAAAGAAATAGTAATATTTCTGTGTTAAATTTAAATATGCCTTTAAGCATATTTTATATTTGTTCATTTTATTTTCCTCCTAAAGTTCTTATGAATAAAATAAACTATAACATTTATCACCTGTTAAAATAAGTACTTGTTATAGTTTTATGTCATATATTCTTTTTCTAGGACAAGAATGTAACTGATTATATTTATCTGGATTATCATATATATCTTGAAATTCTTTAATTAGATTATTTATATCAATATTTAAGGATTGCAAGCCCATTAACACCTTAATTACTGTTGTTATTTTAAATATTTTTTTTACAATTTTCAATTGCGCTTAATGTACTTGTTGAAACATTGCAAATTTCAGCTAAACACTCTTGACTAATTCCATTATCTAAACGTGTTTTATTTATTAGATATCCAAATATATTAACTACAATTTCATCTTCTTTTTTTGTATTCTTTTTCATCACTAATCACCAATTAATATTTTACATAAATCAAAAATAAACACCATTGACACAGTGTCCAAGTTAATAAAAAGTTATAAAAAATAATTGTAGATATCATAAGTATTTTCATTTTTTATAAAAATTTGAAAGAATAATCTAATAACAGAAAAAATTATAAAAAATAGTCTTATATAAGATAGACAAATACAATTTTTATAAATTATTAGATAGCTATTTTACTTTTTTACAATAAAATTAGGTGTGAATATGAAAAAAGGTATACAAGATTTTTAAATCACACGCCAAATCATTACCATCTGCTACATAACAATAGTGTTTAATATCTTTATTAAAATTAAATGTCCTTCTTTATCAAGCGATGTATTGTTACGAATAGAGAAAGAAACTGATTTCTTGCCTGTTAGAGATGTAACACTATTTTGAAGAGGATAAATTTCTCTTCTATATGTTGAATCATTTATTCCTAAATCTTTTAATAATTCACTAATATTCTTCTTTGTTTCTTTTTTTTCTTTATGCAATAATCCATCAAAAAATTTATAATATGCTTTAGTTGAAATGAAATATTTTTCTAAAGACAAAGTTTTCATATATTAATCTTATTTTGGCAAGAATTTTCTGTCGAACAATAGTTCTATAACTGTTTCTTCACTAATATTTAATTCATGAATTAATAAATAAAAATTATAAAGAGTACAATTCCTATTTCCTAATTCTAATTCACTAACACCTTGTCTTACCATAGAAATCTTACTTGCTACAGTTTCCTGCGATATGCCCAGCATTCTTCTTTGATTAAAAAGACATTTTCCAATATTAATATTAAAATCAAAATTTTCCTTAGGCATCTGTTCTTTCATTTTTCCCATTAATATCACCCTAGATTATTATCTTACGTGTTTATGGTAATTCATATAATGCTAGCGTGGAAGTTTCCATTCTAGCGTTTTTTTTGATTTTTATCATTAATATTATTCGTTTTTTTCTAAATTTTATTTGTATAATATTTTCTTTTTAATTTATATTCCTAATTGTTGACTACTAAATTTTATAGAGGAATAATAACATAATAAATCAACTACCAATATCTATTCTTTTACCTATCATTTTATAGCATTTAATATCTATTTTATCTGATATGTATTCTATTAAATAACCTAATGATTCATAATATATATTTATACTTTTTATATATTTTAAATCATTTTTATTAATTATATAAAATGGTGGACAAGCATTATTGTGTTTGCATTATTATAATTTGTTGCCATTCTAGCGTTACATATTATTGTACCAGCATTTGAATTTCCAAAGCTATATGCTAAAACATTACTTTGGGAATTATAGGTATGTCTATGAATTCCTATATCATATGGATATAGATTTTCTTCATTAACTAATGTTGTTTTAAATACACTTGGTTTTACTGTTGTTCCTGTTGGACTTGAAATTGAATTTAGGCTATTATTAAGCGGAATAATTGTAAATAATGATTTAATGTCATTATTATATTCATAATAATTT
>JALEQD010000215.1 GCA_022768655.1 Anaeroplasma sp. | reverse complement strand
TTCAACCGCCGGAGTAATAATACCGCTGCAAAACGAAAGTGCTCTCCCATTTGGAATCATTTTTAAGGCTGAAAGCATCCGTTTTCGCAATAAAAAATGCTGCACTCCCGTTTCTAATATATCATTCCACGCAAAAGCACCAGCAAAAGCAGGTGTAACGGGTAGAACAGGTAAAAAAAATATTTGTTCTGTTTTCCCCTCGTTCCATCATACCCCTGGATGAGAGGGGCACAGACCGCTGCTGCCAGGCTCGTCTGGCTTATCAGAAATAATGGAACCAGGGAAATGAGAAATGCCAGCCATTTTTCAAAAAATCCCCTCTGTAAAAACAAGGTGTACATCAAAAGAATGACTACTACGCCCACACCGCCATAATCCGTATGCAGAAGCTCTGCCGCCGCCACAAAGAAAAACAAGGCCAAAAGACGCAGGAATCCAAAATAGGAGCGTCCCTTCCCCTGCTGTTCTTCCATCCACCGAAGAACCTCGATACAGACAAGTCCGAAAAACAGGGTGAAAAACACATTCTGATAGGAAAAATCCACAAAACGGTACTGTCTTGCCATGTCAAATGGAATCTCCGAAACCAGTGCCGCGATAAGAAGCCTGATTCCATACTTTAACGGGCTGCTGGTGTGTTTTACGCCTTCAACCAGCAAAAAAGCAAATAATGGAAATGCTATGCGTCCCAAAAGCCGCATCCAGAAATAAAGTATTTCCATTCCTTCCATGGCAGATGTATTCGGATACAGATGGATATATGGATGTACTAAAAGCACGGCCGAATGGTCAATCAGCATGGAAATGAGGGCAATCCACTTTAGGTGTGCCCCTTGAAATCTATAACGGTTCATCTATTTTTCACCTTTGCCTGTTTTGTATTTTACATTTTACAAAAAAGACCATGCCTTCTTATTATTTTCGTAACTGTTCAGGACCTAGATAGATACCTATTTTCTATCACAGTCTATCATAATCTATTTTTTATTTCAACTGTGTATTTTTGCAAAAATATGCAAAAAGAAAAAATACCTCTTGACAAGCAGAACACATATTTGTATAATGAATATATGTTCTCTATTGAAAATACTTGTACAACCGAAGAAAAATTAAAGATACTCGCTGACGCAGCCAAG
>JALEQD010000110.1 GCA_022768655.1 Anaeroplasma sp. | reverse complement strand
CATGCACTTTAGAGATTAGCTCATATATTTATGATAATTTTAGGTTTATAAGTAATTTTCCAATAGAATTAGAATATTATGATGATATTGTTGAAAATGTACTTAGATATGAGGATAAAGTATATTTCTTTCAATTCTTAGTGATGGTAAGAAATGTACTTAGATATGAGGATAAAGTATATTTCTTACCATCACTTAGAATTGATGTTTGCATAGCTCAGGTATATAAAATATCTAGAAGTGAAGCATTAGATATTATTATGAATGGATTGGTATTTATTAATCATATTAATTGCTTAAACTCTTCACATATATTAAAGGAAAACGATGAGATAAGCGTAAGACATAAAGGGAAATTTAAGGTTTCATTAATTAGTGGGCAATCAAAAAGTGGTAAGCTTGCGGTTACATTATCAAAAAGATGTTAGAAAAGGAGTATTTATGAAAAGAATTGGAATTATTGCAGCGATGGATGAAGAATTTAATATTTTAGCTGATAACCTAGAGGATGCATCAGAAACAGAAAGTTTTGGATATTCATTCTTTGAAGGCACAATAAACAACTGTGAAATAGTTATTTGCAAATGTGGAGTTGGGAAGGTAAATGCTGCAATGGTAGCTACTATTTTAATTACACAATATGAATGTAATTTGATAATTAATACAGGTATTGCTGGTGGAATAGGTTTAAAAACTACTGATGTTGTTGTTGGAGAATACCTATCATATCATGATGTTGATGTTCGTGCCTTTGGGTATGAATATGGGCAAATACCTGGTATGCCAAAGAAGTTTATTCCAAGTATTGATACTGTAGTGCTAATTAAGGGTGCACTAAATAAGCTTAATATTTCATATAAATATGTTCCTATTTTTAGTGGTGATGCGTTTGTAACTTCAAAAGAACAATTAAGCAATGTTACACTTCCAAAGGAATGTGCTGTTGAAATGGAAGGAGCAGCAATTGCACATGTATGTGTTAGAAGTGGAGTAGATTTTATTGTACTACGTTATATATCTGATTGTGTTGGTGAAGAAAACCAAGTTAAAGATTATATGGCGTTTGAATATGAAATGGCACAAAGATCTGCAAAAATTTGTTTACAAATTTTGAATAATATTTAATATAATTGATAATAATAAAGATGGTGATAGTTTGTATACAGCCATCTTTTTATTTTTTAGTAGTGTTCTCCTTTTTTCTACTAATATTCATATTTGTATTTTAAGCAGAAATGACGTCTTGAAATGTTTTATAAGAATAGGAAGGTTTTATTTTCTTATTCCTCATCATAAATTGATATACAATTTATTACATACAAATATTAATTTTAAAAAAATAAAAAAAAGACAAAAGATTACTTTAGCTATCACTAAATCTATTTTCTCTCATAGTATAATCGATGAGCTTTTTATCGCAAAAGCCTATAATAAAAATAATATTTTTGAGAATACATTATTCTATATTCTATCTAGTATTATTATTGGCTTATCACATCAGTCTTTTAGAATAGTAGAAAATGATAATATAAGACTAAAGCAAAATCCATACTATGAGAATATTGACTATAAAATTGAGGTACATAGTGATGTAATTAAATTACTATGTGCCTTGATTTCTGGTTTAAGAAAGGGGCTTATAGGATGAGTCATCCTATTTCAGATTTATTAAATATTAGTATGAAATCAATCAAGGATATGATTGATGCAAATACAATTATTGGAAATCCAGTTCAATATAATCATGTTACTATAATTCCTGTTTCAAGAGTCCATTTAGGCTTTTTAAGTGGTGGTAGTGATATTAAGGCAAATAATAATAAAATAGATCCATTATTTGGTGGTGGATGTGGTGGTGGATTGTCAGTAAGTCCTATCGCATTTATTGTTATTACCGAAAATGAGGTTAAGTCTATTTCGTTTGATCCTGAGGATAAAATAACCGAAGAGATTATTAGTCTTTTTGAAAAGGCTATAGATAAAACAAAGACATTATTCAAAAATAACTGTGAAATAGAAAAAATATAGCTATAGTATTGTTGACTAAAAGAATAAAATGAATTATCATTTGAATATGATTATTATTTTCAGGTGATAGAATGAAACAAAAATATTATGCAGTTAAGGATAGCAGTGGTTATAAAAAAATATTTAATTCTTGGGATGAGGTAAAAGAAGTCATTTCTACCTTGTCTAAGCCAAGTCATAAGTCTTTTGGTTCTTTAGAAGAAGCAGAGGCTTTTTTAAATGATTTAGAATATACAAGCAAGCTTGATGGTCCTACAGCATATATTGATGGTTCTTATGATAAGGAAACTGAATCATATTCATTTGGCTGTGTTTTATTAATTGATAATAAAGAATATCAATTTATGAAAAAATATGAAAAGGATGAGTTTTCTGATATGCGCAATGTTGCAGGAGAAATAAAGGGTGCAGGATTTATTATGCAGTATTGTGTTAATCATAATATTAAAAAGATTAATATTTGTTATGATTATATTGGTATTGAAAAATGGTATAAAAAGGAATGGAAGGCTAGTTCGATAATATCTATAGCTTATGTAGATTTTTGTGAAAAAATTTATGATAAGCTTGAGGTTTCATTTCATAAAATAAAAAGCCATAGCAATAATAAATATAATGATATGGCAGATAAGCTAGCTAAAAAAGCATTAAATATAGAATAAATGAGATATTATCTCATTTTCTTATATTCTGAGAAAATGTGGTAATATCTCATTTTTAATTTTCTTCTATAGCTTTTTTTAATAATTCTAAATCACTATGATAAAATTCATAATCCTTTATTCTTTCGTACCTTTCATTTCCTTTTCCAGTTATTAAAATAATATCATTTGGCATTGATATTCTTACAGCAAGCTTAATCGCATCATATCTAGATAGTGTCAAATAATATTCTTTGTTTTCAATATCCTTAACTAAATCAGAAAATATGGAAAATAGACTTTCGTGTTTAGGATCTTCAGATGTAAAAATGGTAATATCAGCAAGAGTGGTTGCCACATTTCCCATTAGTTTTCTTTTTGATTTATCCTTTTCACCCTGTGCTCCAGTAATGATTATTACTTTGTTTTTTTTGACCTTATTTATTGATGTTAATAGATTTTTTAATGCATTAGGTGTATGTGCATAGTCTATTATGTATTCACTATTATTATGTGACAATCTCATAAATCTACCTGATACCTCATCAAGCCTTAATATGCCATCTTTTATGTCATCAATATCGATACCAAATTCATAAGCATATGCTATTGCGGCAAGTGTATTATATACATTATATATTCCAAATAAATATGTTTTAAACATGCCAATCCAGTTGCCATGTAAATATACATGAAAAGTAGTATAATCGAGATTATAGGATATATTTACGGCTTTATAATCGCCATGATGAATTCCATATGTGATTATTCTTGCATTTGTGTAAAATGGTATTCTAATACCAAATTCATCATCAGCATTTATTACTGCTAACTGGTCTTTTTTTAGTTTTTTGAAAAGCTTCATTTTACATAAAAAATAATTAGACATTGTTTTATGACTATTTAGATGCTCGTGTGAAAGATTTGTAAATATTGCTCCATTAAATTTTATTCCTTCAATTCTAGAATCAAGTATTCCTTCACTTGATATTTCCATAATACATGTATTTATATTATGCTTTTTTAAAACCTGCTGAGTAGGATAGAATAATTCTGGTGCAACAGTTGTGTTTTTTGTTGGGATATTCTTATTTAAATATGTAATACCATTTGTTCCTATGTAGCAAGAACTAGTAAAGGTATTAAAAATAGAATTTAAGATTGTTGATGTCGTTGTTTTTCCATCTGTTCCAGTTATACCTACTGTATAAATAGAATCAGGATAGGAGTAGAATATTTTTAATAATCTTATTAGTTCAAGCCTTGGTTTTTTTACATGGATATATCTATAATCTAAGCTTAGCTTTTTTGATACAATAAACACCGCTCCATTTTTTAATGCTTCCTTGATATATTTTTCACCATTATGTGTTTTTCCTTTTATTGCGACAAAAATATATCCTTTTCTTACAATTTTTGAATTTGCAGTTATTCCTTTAATATCAATATCTTCTTTAATATTAGAATAAAAATTTGAAATAAGCATCATGACCACCAATAATAGTATGTCCTTATACCTATAGGTTATGTAAATGTAAATATATAATTTAATAAATAATTTGCATTTTAGTCTATCTTATTATAAAATTAAAATGTAAATTTTTTTTACATTTAGAGGTTTAGTATATGAGTCAAATTTTCTTGGTTGGATTTACTGGTATGGCGACTTGGGAAGCAGTACTATACATATTATGTGGTTTAGGCATATTCTTATATGGTATTAATATGATGGGAGGCTCACTTAAAAGCTTAGCTGGTAATAAGATGAGCATTATCATTGAGAAAACAACAAACACACCATTAAAGGGAATGCTTGTTGGTTTTATTGTTACAATGCTTACTCAATCAGCCTCAGGAACATCAGCACTTGCTGTATCACTTGTTGCGGCAGGATTGATGACATTCCCACAAGCACTTGGTATATTGCTTGGTGCGAATATCGGAGGTACAATATTAACAATTATTTTAGCTGCATTTTCTAACCTAAAGATTATGCCTATTGTTTCTGTTATATTGGTATTTATCGGAGCTTCTATGGTTTTTTTCTTCAAAAAGAAAAAGATTAAGCAGCTTGGGTCTGTTGTTTTAGGCTTTGGTTTTATTTTCTTGGGATTATCATTTATTGATATGAGTTTTAAGACAATTTTATCAGATTATAATGAAATGATTGTAAAAATGTTTGAAGGTGTATCAAAGGTTCCTGTATTAGGTGTACTTATAGGTACAATATTTACCTTTATTGTTCAATCATCTTCAGCAACTATTGGTATTGTTCAATCATTATATAGTAGTGCCTTATCAACTGGTACTGAGGTTATTTCATTAAGTGGTGCACTTGCGATAATGCTTGGTGCAAATATAGGAACAACTATTACAGCATTCCTCGCATCATTAGGCTCATCTAAAAGTGCAAAGAAGGTTGCGACTGCTAATATTTTGATTAAATTCTTTGGTGTATTAGTATTTACAATTGCATTTTCTGGTTACTTATGGCTGATTACAAAATTAAATAATGCATTTAAATGGGAGTATAATGAGATGATTATTGCCATAGCCCATTTATTATTTAATATTGTTAATTCATTTGTATTCTTATTTTTATTAAATCCATTAACAAAAATATGCAATTTGATTATAAAAGGTGATGATGAATCTGATATTGAAAAGCAATTATCAGATTATACTTTGATAAAGAAATCACCAGCCTTGGCGTTGGATTTTGTTGGTAAAGCAATTAATTATATGGCAGATTTAGCATTAAATTATTTTAAGCTTGCATATGAATATTCGTTTGAAAATAACCCTAGCTGTATTGAAAAGGCAGAAGCTTATGAGCATGAAATTAATGGTCTTGATAAAAAAACACATGATTATTTGATTAAGCTTACAGAGGCAGAGATTGATAAAGATAATACAAATTTAGTTTCAAAATATCTAGATACAATTAAAGACCTTGAGCGTATTGGAGATCATTGTACTAATTTAGTTGGATTTTTTAGCGAAAGATATGAAGCAAATGTTTTATTAAGTAAAGAAGGAATAGAAGATTTATCTAAAATGTACGAAAAACTAAATGAAATGGTTGAAAGTGCAGTTTATGGTATTAAAAATTGGGATAAGGATGTAGCTAGAATCGTAATAATTGATGAAGAAGATGTTGACAGTATGGAGGAAATATACCGTAAACGTCATATTGAAAGATTAACAAAAGGTATTTGTACTGTATCTAATTTAGATTATTATGTTGATATCCTTTCAAACCTTGAGCGTATTGGTGATCACACTCACAATATCGCAAATAACGTAATAAATGATGATTATTGTCAAGGTGAGGTATATAATCACTAAAATGGGCTTTTTAGCCCTTTTTTTGTTTATTTTTTTGCATTTTTCATTATAATATAATTGTGTTAAATAATTTTAGGAGAAAAACGTATGAAATTTGAGATAGAATCAAATTATATGCCTACTGGTGATCAGCCAAAAGCAATAGAACAAATAGTAAAAAATTTTAATAATGGATGTAAACGTCAGGTTTTACTTGGTGCTACTGGTACAGGAAAAACATTTACTATGGCTAATGTTATTAAGCAAATTGGTAAGCCTACTTTAATATTGGCACATAATAAAACATTGGCTGGACAGCTATACAATGAATTTAAGGCTTTATTTCCAAAAAATCATGTTGAATATTTCATTTCATATTATGATTATTATCAGCCTGAGGCATATGTTGTTTCTAGTGACACATATATTGAAAAGGATTCTAGTATAAATGAAGAAATAGATGAAATGCGTCATAGTGCTACAGCTTGCTTAATGGATTATGATGATACTATTGTTGTGGCATCAGTCTCATGTATATATGGTATAGGAGATCCTAATGATTATAAGGATTCAATGCTTAATTTAAGAGTAAATGAGCAATATAATCGTAAGGAGCTTTATAAAAGATTAATTGAAATGCAATTTGAACGAAATGATATTGATTTTAAACGAGGAAGCTTTAGAGTTCGTGGTGATGTCTTAGAAATAATCCCTATTTCTGAGCATTCTAAAGGATTAAGAATTGAATTTTTTGATGATGAAATAGAAAGAATACGTACATTTGATGTAACAACAGGTAAAGCAATAGAGGATGTAATGTTTTGTAATGTGTTTGCGGCGACACATTTCGTGACAAATAAGCAAAAGCTAGAAGAAGCAATAAGAAGAATTAAAGAAGAATTAGGTGTTGTTCAAAAGAAATTTATAAAAGAAGGAAAGCCATTAGAGGCTGAAAGAATAGAACAACGTACAAAATATGATATTGAAATGCTTGAGCAAACTGGGTTCTGTAGCGGTATTGAGAATTATTCTAGACATTTAGCCTTAAGAAATGAAGGTGAAACTCCTGCAACATTAATTGATTTTTTTCCTGAGGATTTTTTGTTGATTGTTGATGAATCTCATGTTACTATTCCTCAGGTTAGAGGAATGTATAATGGTGATCGTTCTAGAAAAGAAAATCTAGTTAATTATGGATTTAGATTACCTTCTGCTTTAGATAATAGACCATTAAAATTTGATGAATTTGATAAAAAAATAAATAATGCACTATTTGTTTCTGCAACTCCAGGAGATTGGGAAAAGGAATATCCTATTGTAGAACAAATTATTAGACCTACAGGACTTTTAGATCCAATAATTGAGGTTAGACCTGTTCTTGGTCAGGTTGATGATATATATCAAGAAATTATAAAGCGTGCAGAGAAAAACGAAAGAGTTTTAGTAACTACACTTACAATAAAAATGAGTGAGGATTTAACAGATTATTTGAAAAAATTAGGTGTTAAGGTTGCATATTTACATTCTGAGATAAAGGCTTTAGAGCGTCTTGAAATATTAAAGGATTTAAGAATTGGAAAATATGATGTTTTAGTAGGAATAAATTTGTTAAGAGAGGGACTTGATTTACCTGAGGTTTCATTAGTATGTATTTTAGATGCAGACAAGCAAGGCTTTCTTCGTTCAGCAAGAAGCTTAATTCAAACGATAGGTCGTGCTGCTAGAAATAGTGAAGGAAGAGTAATAATGTATGCTGATGAAATCAGTGAATCAATGGAAATCGCAATAAATGAAACAAAAAGACGTAGAGAAATTCAAGAAGAATATAATAAAGCTAATGGTATTACACCTAAAACAATAATCAAAGCAATTCCTAAATCTATAACAATGAAGCAGGTATCAGAATTATCAAATACTGAACGCACTAAAAATAAGGTGTTATCAAAGGAAGAAAAAATTGCCTTAATTAATGAATTAGAAGAAGAAATGAAGGCATATGCAAAGGAATTGAATTTTGAAGCTGCTGCACAGGTTAGAGATGCAATATTAGAGCTTAAAGCAAAGAGGTAAATAATATGGAAACATTAAAAGAATTATTCAAAGTAGGTAATGGACCTTCTTCATCTCATACAATTGGTCCACTTAAGGCCTGTAAGGAATTTATTAAAAGAAATCCTTTATGTGATAAGGTAAGGGTTATTTTATATGGTTCACTTGCTCTAACAGGAAAAGGACATTTAACAGATTATATAATAGAAAAAACATTGATGCCTTTAGAGTGTAGAGTGGTATTTGATATCAATACAGAACCACCTCATCCAAATACAATGGATTTTATTGGCTTCAAAGATGGCAATGAAATTGCGAAAATGCGTATATTTTCAATTGGTGGTGGAGCGATTTTAGTAGATGGTGAATCTGTTTTAGAAACTGAACAAATTTATCCACATAATAAATTAAAGGATATTATTCAATATTGTCAGGATTATAAGCTTGAATTATATGAATATGTAGATAAATATGAAAAAGAAGACTTTAATGATTATATGGAAATGATTTATAATACAATGAATTCATCAATTGATAGAGGTCTTAATACAACAGGAATTTTACCTGGAAAGCTACAAATAAAAAGAAAAGCAAATTATTTATATTATCAAAATAGCAAAGAAACTGATGCGACAGAAATATTGCGTCGTAAGGCTGTTAGCTTTGCTTATGCAGTTAGCGAGGAAAACTCAAGTGGAGGAGAAATAGTAACTGCTCCAACATGTGGCGCAGCAGGTATATTACCCGCTTGTGTAAGATATGCAGAATTAAAATACAATCCTTCACATGAGGATGTTATTAATAGCCTAAAGGTTGCAGGATTAATTGGCAATTTAATAAAATATAATGCATCAATTTCAGGTGCTGAGGCTGGATGTCAAGCAGAAGTTGGATCTGCCTGCTCAATGGCAGCATCATTTTTAGTATCAATAACTCATGGTTCATTTGAACAGCTATCATCTGCAGCAGAAATTGCTTTAGAGCACCATCTAGGATTAACATGTGATCCTGTTGATGGATATGTACAAATACCTTGTATTGAAAGAAATGCTGTTGCGGCATTACGAGCAATAGATGCATCAAAGCTTTCAAGCTATTTGAATAATTCTGATTCAAAGATTTCCTTTGATTTAGTTGTAGAAACTATGCTTGATACTGGAAAGGATTTAAATTATCAATATAGAGAAACTTCTGAGGGTGGATTAGCAAAAAAATTTAGGTAGGAGATTGTTATGGAAATAAATGAAACATATAAGCTTACTATAAATGGATATGATATGAATGGCTATGGTGTAGCTAAGCTAGATAATAGAGTGATTTTTGTTGAAAAAGCAATGGATGGTGAGGTTGTTATCGCAAAAATCACAAACGTTCATAAAAAATACGCTTTTGCTGTAATGATTAAACTATTATCTCCTTCAAAAAATCGAATTGAACCCTTATGCCCATATTCACAATTATGTGGTGGTTGTGATTTGCTTCATATTGATTATGAAACAGAAAAGAAGATTAAAGAAAACAAGGTCAAGCAAGCCTTAAAAAGAAGAGAAGATATAATTTATAATCCAATTATTTCATCAAATAAAATATATGGCTATAGAAATAAAATAATGATTCCATATGTCAAAGATGAAGAAGATGATGTTGTATATGGCTTTTATGAAAAGAAAAGTCATAAGGTTATTCCAATGGATAAATGTATTATCTCAAGCGATTTAGATAATAAAATATTGTATTTTATAAATAGATATTTAAATATTTTTCATATATCTATTTATAATGAGGTTACTCATAAAGGTCTATTTAGAGAAGTAATGATAAGACATACTGCCTTAAATGAATATATGGTTGTTTTGATTGTTACTGATAATCATGATTTTAATGATTTAGTACAATATTTAATTGATGAATTTAAAGAAATTAAATCAATATATTTAAATATAAATAAAGAAAATAACAATGTTATTTTATCAAATGAATTCAAGCTTATTTATGGGAAAGCAACAATTACAGAAAATATATTAGGATTAAAATTTAGTGTTTCACCACAGTCATTTATGCAAGTTAATCATGATCAATGTGAAAAATTGTATGAAGAAGCATTTAGAATGGCAAACCTAAATAAAAATATGAATGTTATTGATGCTTATTGTGGAATGGGATCTATTACTCTTAATATTGCCAAGCATGTTAATTACGTTTATGGCATCGAGGTTGTTCCTGAGGCAATAGATAATGCAAATAAGAATAAAGAAATCAATGGTATAAGCAATGTAAGTTTTATTTGTGGAAAATGTGAAGATGAAATAGTTAAGTTAGCAAATAAAGAAAATATTGATGTAGTATTTTTTGATCCACCAAGAAAAGGCTGTGATATTAAATTTTTGAATACTATTATTTCAATGAAAATTAAGAAAATAGTTTATATTTCTTGTAATATTGCAACAGCAGCAAGAGATATAGAAATATTAGAAAAAAATGGATATGAATTGAAAGAAGTAACTCCTACTGATCTATTTAGTAAAACTAGTCATGTTGAGTGTGTGTGTTCATTATCATTGCGAAATTAAGGATTTTTCATTTAAAATAAGTCGACTATATTAATTATATTAATATAATATAATTTTTAGAAATGATTTGATATGTTTCAAATTATTTCTTTTTTTATATATAAATTTTCTAGCATATATGTTAATGAAGTAAAAATTGCTAAAGAATTTTTAAATTATACTACTTTGAGAAGGAAATGGTAGGTTAAAACTATTTAGATTTATAGTCCTTTAAAGAATTCTTAGATTTACAAGAAGGACGTTCAACAATTATTCATTTAATATTAATACATCTATTAATGCAAAAAATAGTGAATGGAACAAATTTATAAAACTTTATTTTATATTTTTTAATAACATTTCAGCTTTT
>JALEQD010000072.1 GCA_022768655.1 Anaeroplasma sp. | reverse complement strand
TAGAACGCGTCGAACGCGTTGTTCGACCATTCGCTGTAATTCGTCATATATTCGCCGCGAAAAGCGTTTATCGCAGAGGGTTCGCAGGAAAGATAATCTAATGTTTAATTCTAATTTATTAAGATAATTTTTTATTAATTAAATTAAATAAAGTTCTTTTTGTCGTGCTTTTAATTTTTTTCTTTTAAAGTATTGATTTTCTTAATAGTTAGTCTCCTTTTTATGGTCGTACATTATAATCCATAATCGGAAATATTATAAAACACGGTATATTACAATACCGTTACAAGAACCCAAACGCGGAATATTTTTTGGATAATTTTGGTTTTTTGTCGAAAGTCTATTTATAGAACGCGTCGAACGCGTTGTTCGACCATTCGCTGTAATTCGTCATATATTCGCCGCGAAAAGCGTTTATCGCAGAGGGTTCGCAGGAAAGATAATCGTATAAATCCGCATTTTCTGCTTTGTTTATGAGATCATTTAATGTAGGTGATAATTCGAAATCTATCATGACATCATTATTTATAAAATGAAATGTTCTATTATCTAAAATATCCTTCATTATTAAGTCTTTTATATACTTATTAATATTATCTACTGAGCTTATCTTATCAATTATTAATCTATCATCTTTTCTAATTCTAAGCTTTATTGTTTTATAATTATCTTTTATAAATGAATTTATGTATTCTTGTTGATTAAACATAATATCATCGCCTTTCATATATATTATACTACATTTGACCCCAAATGTTAATATTAAGATGAAAATTATAAATTTTACTTATTTCATTCGGGCAAAAAACCAATATTAATAGAATATTGGCGTAAATTACTAATTTGTGAACTTTTTCGACGGTAAGTCTTAATCCGAAACTCACATACACAAAATAAGCCAAAAAATGCCACTCAACATAAATTGAATGGCAAATTCTTAATTATTATCTTTTGATTTTAAAAATTTTAAAATATCCTCATATTTCATATTTCCTGAAGCTGTGCTTAGTGCTATATCTTCAATTTCTTGATCAGTAAATTCCATATGAATTCCATTGACTTCCAAAAATAAAATCATAATATATACACCAATACGCTTGTTTCCATCTATAAATGGATGATTAGAAATTAATCCATATCCTAGCCTAGCTGCTTTTTCAATCTTTGTTGGAAACAATTCTTCTCAGTCAAAGGTTTGATATGGAGCTTCTATTGCAGATTCTAATAGGTTCTCACTTCTAATCCCAAATGTTCCACCAGTAGCTTCAACAATTAATTGATATAATAACAAAACTCTTTCTTTCGTGAATTTTATCATTTAGCTAATTCTCTGAAAGCTTCTATATGCTTTGCAAGTATTCTTTTAGCAACAACTTCTATTTTTTCATCTTCTGTTAATTCTATATAATTTGCATTATTCAAATCTACTAATAAGTATCTAGGCTTATTATTTTTTATTATAATTGCTTCACCATATTTTTCAGCAGTCTTAGATGCCTTAGAAAAATTCTGATTTGCATCTGTCATTGTAATAATTTGATTTGTATCTATAATCATAGCCAATCACGCTCCTATTTATATTATATATAAATTCTAGGATAAAAACAACCTAATTTTATAATAATTATGACTTATTTCGTTTTGCAATTACTTATACAATAATCTTTGATTATTGAATTATATTAGAAATATAGACAAATAACATCAACGGATAAACGACCCCTTCAGTCTAACTGCATAATTACTTTCTATGAAATAATAAATTATATTAATCGTACACACTTTATAGAAAAATGATTTTTAAACCAAAGATGAAATTTCAGGAATAACAATTTCATCACTAACTTCAGTATTTTTTTGGATGAACATTATCATATAAATAGGAACGTAAATTCTTTCATTTTTAATACTTATATTATCATTGTTAAACACATAAGCTTTCTTTACATTAAAATCCTCTATCAAATTATTAAGTGCTGAATGTCGTTTATAATCTTTACCACTTTTTATTTCCAAAGGTATTACCATACCATCTTCTTCAATCAAAAAATCAATCTCACCACGTTTTTTATTATTACTAAAAAATAACTCATGTCCATGCGCAATTAACTCTTGCGCAACAACATTCTCATATATTGCACCAAAATTTAAATTCACATCTCCATTCAAAATTTTAATTTGGTTTCCATTTAATAGCTTGCTAGAAAGCAATCCAACATCACATAAAAATAGTTTAAACAAAGTTCTTTCTTTACTTGCAAGTAAAGGATAAACTGGATTATCTACATTATAAGTAAAAAGACCAACACCACTATTAAGTAACCATATAAATGATTCTTCATATTGATAAAATCTAGCTTTTTCATTCAATTTTTTCAATATCATTCTTTTATTTTGCTGATTTAATTCACTAGGAATTAAATTGTAGATATCTTCAATTAATAGTTTTTCTTCGTAATCATATTTTGTTATATCCTTTAAATAACCTTTATCAATGTCATTATGTTCTATACTTACTTTTTTTAAATTATGAGTAGTTACATAAGCATTAACTGCTCCAGGCATGCCACCTACTATCAAATATAAATTGAATAGTTTCATCATTTGTTCATGTACTATTGAATCTATAGTTTTTCTATTTATAAAACAATCATGTAAATAATCTATTGTTTTCTTGGATACACTATTAGCAGTACAAAATTCCTCAAAATCCATTGGATACATTTTATGAATAGTAATATATCCAACTCCAATAGACTGGATATTTTTCATTTTAACCCCCAAAAGAGAACCAGAAAAAACAAATTTATAACTGCTACTATCAATTAAAAATTTTATAGGTGTTATTGCATCATCAGCCTCTTGAATCTCATCAATAAAAAAAACCATACCATCTTCTACATTTTTGTCCGCTAATGCTATTATTTTCACCAATAGTTCCTTCGAATCTTTTGATGTATTAAAAGCTTCTAGAGCAGACTGATTATCATGTAAATTTATTTCCACGAACTTAATGCTATTTTCTTCAAAAAAACTTCTAATTAATGTTGTTTTTCCAACCTGCCTTGCTCCATCAATAAGTAAAGCTTTTTCACTATTAAAATACCATTCTTTAATTATCTCATAAGATTTTCTGTATAACATTTTCATCACCATATATAGTATAACACATATATTGCATTTTTCCAACTATCTAACATCGTGTTATTTGCATTTTTCCAACTATCTAACATCGTGTTATTTGCATTTTTCCAACTATTTTATATCGCTATATTAACATTTTTCAATACTTTAATTACAGTTAGTTGATTTATTTCATTCGGGTAAAAAAAACAATATTCATAGAATATTGGCGTAAATTACTTTTTTTGTGAACTATTTCAACGTAATCCTTTAAAACCCGGATGAAATAATAATTGGATTTAGCTAAATATGAAGTATTATTTATCATATTTATGGTTTCTATATTCGTATTTTTCTACCTCATAATCGCGTATAGTTTTATACTTATTTTCATTTATGTTCTTCATAGATATTGAATCCATTAGAATATTTGCCAAATATTCATATTCGCTATACTCATCGATAGATGCTAAAACCAATGCATTTCTA
>JALEQD010000067.1 GCA_022768655.1 Anaeroplasma sp. | reverse complement strand
CACCCCTCCAATATGCACCTGCAACATTTAATAATTTAAAATGCTTTAATACACCAGTTGAAATAACATGTGGCCCTCTACAAACATCAGCGTAATCACCCTGCTCATAAATTCCTACCTTATCATCGTCAACCGCATCAATAAGCTCACATTTAAATTTATCATTCTTAAATTTCTCTTTTGCTTCAGCCTTTGAAAGATAATAATGATTAATAGAAATATTTTCCTTTACTATTTCCTTCATCTTTGCTTCTATTTTTGGTAAATCCTCTAAAGTAATTGATGTAGAAACTGAAAAATCATAATAGAAGCCTTCTTCAATTGCTGGTCCTACTCCATATTTAGTATCAGGATATAGACGCTTCATTGCTTGTGCAAGTAAATGTGCACATGAATGGTTAATAATCTCAAATGCTTCCTTATCAGTTGATAAAACCAATTCTAATTTACAATCCTTTTCCAATACATATTTTAAATCAACTAAATTTCCATCAACCTTTGCGGCAATACATTTTTTTGCAAGGCTTAAAGATAATTCCTTAGCTAATTCAATAACCATTTTACCAGGTTCAATTTCTTTTACACTTTCATCCTTTAAAATAATTTTTAACATTTTAATTCCTCCTCTTTAGATAAAAAAAATCGTCCTATAAAGGACGAATATAATTATCGCGGTACCACCTTAATTTCAGATTTCTCTGACTCTTTAAATTCGTAACGTGAATTATTCGAAATGGCATTTCCTCCATTTATTTCCGAAGGTAGTAATTATTATTATACCTAAATGCTTTCACCAGCCGCATTTTCTCTAACTAGGATCTAATAAAAATCATGTCCTTCATCATCAATTTACAAATATTATACAATTATAATTAATCATTTTCAAGAATGAAATTAATATTATCTAAAATATTTATTGCAATCATCCATATTTATTGATGATAATGAGGCTTGAATTCTTGTTGTGATACGTTCTGCCTTCAAATTAGAGGCAGGAGATTTATCTATTGCGAAATGATTAGTTATTTCCTTAGGACTAATATTTGAAGAAATAAAAAGTGGCTTACATTCTAAAACACGATAATTTAAAACTGGTCCTAAAACCTCATCTCTTAGCCATGCAGACATATTTTCACTACCTAAATCATCAAGCATCAAGACATCTACTGTTTTTAATCTATTCATTAATCTTTCAAATCTAGGTGTTCCTATCGCATTCTTTAAATCTAATACTAAATCAGGAAAATATATCAATAATGATTCAACATTTTTCTTTGCAAGCTCATTTGCTATACATGCAAGAGTATATGTTTTTCCAATTGAAAATGAGCCATATAAATATAGTCCCTTCTCATTTAATGGATTTTCAACAAAGCTAATTATTTTATCATATATTTTTCTTCTGCTTTCAGTATTAACATCAAAATTTTCAAGCTTTGCATCTAAAATACGTTTAGGAAGATATTCTATATTAATATATTTATCAAGCTTTGATTCTTTATTTTTTTCCTTTAAATACTTACATGGCTTATAACAAAAATCATTTCCATCGTATTCACTTACATATCCTGGATTCATGTTTTTACATTGTGATAAGCATCTACAATTCTTACAATTTTCTCTTTCAATAAGAATCATATTAAAATCATTTGCATTATTAACATTAACCTCATATAATGGAAATTTTTCTTGAAGCATTTTAATATATTCATTTACTTTTTTTTCATCTGTAGCTAAATTGATCTTTATCATAATTCAATCCATCCATCACTTACATTTGTTTTACTAGAAGGCTTACTATCTGTGTATTTAACTAAGGTTACATATTTTATCGCATCCTCAGTAGTAAATACATTATCCTTAATCCACGATTCACTTACTTTTTTAAAATATGAAAGATTAGGTAATTCTCCACCCTTATCCTTGATAACCTTAATAATCATACAATTTAAAACTCCTCGCTTTAAATCTATATTACTATAAATATCATTAATTGTTATTAAATAGCTTTCAGGATAATCAGGAACAATATCTTCTAAAATATCTTTTGGGCTCGTATTTTCTAAATAGCTTATTAAATCAGAAGCTACAACATTTGCTTCTTCCTTTGTAACAAGCTTAGGAGCCTTCATATTTTTCTTATACATAAATAAAATGTTAGCTTTATTCTTTAACAATCTATAATCATATAAACCTCTTTTATTTATTGATTCAGAATATAAACCAGCCATATCCATTTCATCAAAACCATAAACAAAGGCTAAATTACATATTTGATTTTGGAATGTTTGAGTTATTCCTGTTTCCAAAAAATCAAGATTGATTTCCTTTGAAAATTTATCAAAATCAAAGCCATAATCCTTAATCTTTATATTCTTATTAGGCTTTTTACCCAGTATATATCCAAATTTCTCATATGAAGAATCATTTGATATTTCAGAAGAATATACCTCATCAAAGCTTTTTGTTATATTATTAGCTGTTTCCTTTTCAAATTTTTCTAATTTGAAATGATTATATATGTAATCAAATGTTTCCTTACGAATCTTAGAATACAAAAACAATCCTAATGTAGCATCCTTAATAAAATTTTTAGCAGTAAGTGGTGGGCATAAGAAATAAATGAAATTTCCATCATTTTTTTCATATGTAATCAATAATCCAATACCCTCAAGCTTATATCTAGCTTTTAAAAAGCTAGCTGGAGTTAATGAAAAAATATCAAATAAATCCTGATGAACAATTTCCTCACTTTTCAAATTATTACGTTCTAAAAGCGATTGAAAGCCTAAATACAACATCAATGCATCTGAACCCATCAATGGTGTATATAAAAGTGACACTACTGATACATCATCATTAGATAGAGTGAAATTTGAATAAATATTAAATTTTTTTGTACTATCTATTGATTTTACTGCCATATTCTTTCTCCTATTGATGTAATCCTAATCCCTTTAATTCATAAACACTTTCTATTTTTTTATATACTGTATTAATAAACTTATATGCTTTTTTTGAACTTCCAAATAAATACTCAGAGCTGATATAAAAATCAATTGATGTTTCCTTTGGAGTTTGTTGAATAATTTTTGCTGTACAGGTTAAATGTACATTTTCAGAAAAAATTTCACTATAATCATCATTTTCAGATAATATATTATGTCCAAGCTCTACTATTATTTTTTTATAAATTTCCTTTATTTCTTCATAGCTTGCTTTATAATAATGTGTTTGAAGAAGCATAATGCTTTCATTTTCTTTAGTTTCAACTATTGTTGCCATAAAAATCTCCTTTTATTTTATCGATTATTTTAATAATTTTAGCTTTAGTATCTATAAAACTACCTTCGCTAGATAGACTATATTTTGATAGCTTGATTTTTTCATTTATATCCATTTGGCTATTAATCTTAGCCTTTGCATATGAATAATCAATCTTATCTCTTTCCATAAGCCTTTTGATTTGTTCTTCATAATCAACATAAACACATAATACTGCATCACACAAATATTCAAGCTTTGCCTCATATAATAAAGGAATATCAACAAATATTAATTCTTCACTTGAATTAGAAATTTGTATTTTAATTTCTTTTACAATTTCAGGATGAGTAATAGAATTTAATTTATTTTTTGATGCTTCATCATTAAATATTAGCTTTCCCAATTCTAATCTATTGATTTCACCATTATCAAGAATGTATTTTTTTCCAAAGCATTCTTCTATTTTTTTGCAAATTGGCATTCCCTTTTTACTTAGATTTCTATATATCTCATCAGAATCAATAACCTTATAGCCTAAATTTCTTATTTCATTTGAGACATTACTTTTTCCAGTTGAAATACCACCTGTAATTCCAATTACAGCCTTCATAGCTACACCTGACATTTTTGACAATAATATGTGGATCTGCCACCAATACTATCCTTTAGCAAAGCAGCTTTACAAACAGGACATTCCTTTTTTGTATGAACTAATAGATAATCTTGATATCCTCCAGTTACACCTAATGAGGATGTATAGCTTCTTATTGTCGTACCCTTTAATTCTATCGCCAGCAAAAGAATAGATCTACTATTTTCTATTATACTTTTTACAGAATCTAAAGATATATCCTTTCCTATTTTATGAGGATTAATTTTTGATTTAAATAATACCTCATCAACATAAATATTCCCAAGCCCACAAATAATAGATTGATCTAACAATATAGACTTAATTGGAATAGTCTTTCTTCTTATTTTATCATAAATAGCATTCAAATCAATTTCTTTTGTCAAAATAGGATCAACTCCTAAATTAGAAATAGGATGCTTAGAAAGTAATTCTTCATTATTCCTATATACCATTCTTCCAAATTTTCTTACATCCTGATATAACAAATCAAATCCATTTGAAAGATGAAATATAACATGAATATGCTTATTATCTAGTTTTCCTCTTTCTAAATAAAAATATTTTCCTTCCATTCTCAAATGAGAAACAATATTTCCATCCTCTAAATTAAAAACTAAATACTTACCAAAACGCGAAAGACCTATTATTTTTTTATTTTCAACATTTTTTGAAAAATTATCTATTTCTTCAATTATATTAGGATATCTTATTTCAACACTAGCTATTGTTAATCCAACAATACTTTTTTCTAGTACTCTACGTACTGTTTCAACCTCTGGTAATTCTGGCATAATCAGTACCTATTAAAATGAATATTTTCTTCTTTTAGCTTTTTAGCATCATAAAAGCATGTGTCTTTATATAATGGATATCCTAGTGCGATTAGTGAAAACGGAAATTTTTCATCTGGAATATTTAATATTTCCTTTATTGCCTGCATTCTATCCTCTCTAGGATAAACACCAAGCCAGCAGCTTCCAAGTCCCATACTTGTTGCGGCAATAAGGATATTTTCTGTTGCGGCAGCTAGATCTTGAGTTTGCATATCAGGAGTAGATAAATCAATTGGATTTTTTCCAACTACTGCAATAACAGTATTACAATCTGTTAATACCATAGTTCCCTTAGAAACAGATGATAATTTTTCAATTATTCTTGTATCATCAATAATTATATATTCTCTTGATTCCTGTCTTCTAGCTGATGGAGCTGATTCTCCATACTCACATAATTTTTTTAATACCTCACGTGATATTTCCTTTGTAAGGTCAAATTTTCTTACACTTCTACGATTAATAATATAATCCATTATTTCACCTCATACCAATTCTTTCCAAATGAATCATCAACTACTAATGGAACAGCAAGCTTAACTGCATTTTCCATTGAGCTTCTGACGATTTGTTGTAATTTTTCCTCTTCACCCTTAGAAACCTCAAAAACTAATTCATCATGTACCTGAACTAGCATTTTTGATTTTAAACTAGCTTTTTCAAGCTCTTCATCAACCTTAATCATCGCAATTTTGATAATATCAGCGGCACTTCCTTGAATTGGAGTATTCATTGCTGTACGTTTTGCAAATTCTCTTTGCATATAGATTTTTGAATTAATATCAGGAATATATCTTATTCTATTTTTCATAGTTCTAACATATCCTGCTTCTTTACAAAATTCTATTGTATTATCCATAAATGTTTTAATTTCTGGATATACCTCATAATATCTTTTAATAAAATCAGCTGCTAAAGCATTGGTAATATGTAAATCATTAGCAAGTCCAAAGGCTGAAATTCCGTATACAATACCGAAATTTACTGCCTTAGCTCTTCTTCTATCCTCTGATGTTATTTCAATCTTATTAAAAATATCCTTTGCTGTTTTAGCATGGATATCCTCACCATTTGAAAATGAATTAATCAAGCCCTTAACATTAGCCATATGAGCTAAAACTCTTAATTCAATTTGAGAATAATCTGCACTATATAATAAATTATCTTTATTATCTGGAACAAACATCCTTCTTATTAAATGTCCTTCTTCTGTTCTAATTGGAATATTTTGAAGATTTGGTTCAACAGATGATAATCTTCCTGTTTGTGTTAATGCCTGTTGAAAAATAGTATGAACCTTAGAATCAGGATATATCATATCCTTTAAGCCTGTAACGTATGTTGAGCAAAGCTTTGTTTTGGCTCTATATTCCATTATTTTTGGAACAATCGGATTAAAATTCTTTATAGATTCTAATACTTCAATATCTGTAGAATAGCTTGTTCCTTTTTTCTTTGGATAAGGAATTCCTAATGTTTCAAACAAAATAGTACCAAGCTGTTTTGGTGAAGCAATATTAAAATTTGTACCAGCTAATTCATATATTTCATTTTCAAGCTTTGAAATTTGTGATTTCAATTCCTTTTCTTGAGATTCAAGCTCATTTTTATCAATTTTCATGCCATTAAATTCCATTTTTCCTAATACCTTAGAAAGTGGAATTTCTATATCCTTTAATAATGATAATTGATTTTTTTCTTCAAGCTTTGTCGTAACATCCTTCTTTAAAAAATATAAGCAATTAACCTTTTTAGCAATATGGTTATAAATTACATTCTTATCAGGAAGTGCACGTTTAGCACCCTTTCCATAAATTTGCTCATCATAATAACAATCTGTATAATTATAATAATCTGATATACCCTTAAATTCTTCTTTTGCAATACTTGGATTAAGTACATATGTTGCAAGTAATAAATCAAAATCTATACCCTCTAAATCAAAGCCTAATCTTTTACATAAAACAAAAGCACGCTTGTAATCAAAAATAGATTTGTGATTATCCTTATCTGATAAATATAGCATCATATCCATACTAGTAAATATACTATCAGGCTCAATAATAAATGTTCCAAGCTTGTTTTTTAAGCCGATTGCTATTAATGGCGAACGATGATAATTATATTCAAAGGTTTCAAATATTAATGATGAATATGGTAATAATATTTCTTTAAATCTAATTGGATCAGTTATTACCTCATATTCAGGCTTTATAGCTTCTACCTCAGGAGCCTCTAATTGAATTTCTTTTAATAATGATTTAAATTCAAGCTCTTGATAAAAGGCAATAAGCTTATCCATATCAGGCTCTTTCTTTAAAGTATCACTCAAATCTATGTCCATATCAAATTTACGTAGGATTGTAGCCATTTTTTTACATAAAAAGGCAGATTCATAATTACTTCTAATTTTTTCTCCATCTGCACCCTTAATCTCATCCTTATGGTCAATCATATTTTCAAGTGTACCATACATTTGAAGATACTTTACAGCCTTTTTTTCGCCTATTCCTGGTATACCTGGTAAATTATCACTTTTATCGCCCATTAGTGCCTTTAAATCAATAAATTGTGTGTATTTGATTTGATATTTATTATAAAAATAATCAGGATCATAGCTTTCTAAATCTGTCATTCCTTTTTTTGTAAGGTGAACTGTTGTATTTGGACTAATTAATTGAAGTAAATCCTTATCAGAAGAATATATATCAACATGATAACCAGCTTCTTCTGCCTTTAATGCCATTGTGCCAATAATATCATCAGCTTCGTATAATGGTTTTTCATATTGCTTAATTCTTGCAATATCTAGATATTGCTTAATATATGCAATTTGCATTCTAAATTCATCAGGCATAGGAGGTCTTCCTGCTTTGTAATCCTCCATCCATTCATGACGTATTGTTTTTTTACCAGCATCAAATGCTACTAAAATATTATCATAATTAGAATTTAATAAATGCTTCATCATTCTAATAAAGCTATAAATTGCATTTGTGTATATTCCTTTTGAATTTGCTGTTAAATTTCCTGTTGCACTCATACCATAATATGCACGATACATTAAGGAATTACCATCAACTAAAATCATTCTTTTCATAAAATTTCACCTAATTTCAACTTATAGTATTATTATATCAAAATACTAAGAAAATAAAAATAAAAAAGGATAGAATTTAATTCTATCCTCAATTATTATTTCTTAATCGGTAAAACAATAGGGTTTTTAGCATTGTCAGAATGCTTATATAAAACAATTACTCTACCGATTTTTTGAACGAATTCAATATTAGCCATTTCAAAGAATGCTTCTGCTTCAACAGCAGTAACTGATGAATTTAGTAAAATTGATATTTTAATAATTTCATGCTTATTTAGATAAGCTAAAACATCATTAAGCATGTTTTCATTTAATCCATCTTTACCAATTTGAAATGTAACCTTTTCGCTTTGAGCAAGTGATTTTAAATAAGCCCTTTGTTTTGACGTTAACATTTAATACCTCTATTAATCTAAGAATTCTTTATTATCATATGCATCGATTAAAATCTTTTGCATATCCTCAACCATTGGAACACGTGGATTAGCTGGAGAGCATTGATCCTCATATGCTAAATATGAAAGCTTTTCAACTTGTGCCATGTATGTTTCACGGTCTAAGCCTTGGCTTGCAAAATTCATCTTGATTCCAACCTTCTTACCTAATTCACCACATGCCTTAGCATAAGATTCTACACCTTCTTCAATTGTTGAGCAAGGTAAGCCAAGGATACGAGCTAATTCAGCATAGCGTTCATCAGCACGATAGTAGTTGTATTTTGGCCAAGTTGATAGCTTTTGTGGCTTTTGACCATTATATCTAATTGTATATGGTAATAAAATTGCATTAGCTCTACCATGAGGTACATGGAATTCACCACCAATTTTATGAGCCATAGAGTGATTCATACCTAAGAATGCATTAGCAAATGCCATACCTGCTAAAGCAGAAGCATTATGCATTTTTTCTCTAGCCTCTGGATCATTTTTACCATTAACATATGAACGCTCTAGATATTGGAATACCATCTTAATAGCTTGAATAGCAAGACCATCTGTATAATCACTTGCTAAAGTAGAAACATATGCTTCAGTAGCATGTGTTAATACATCCATACCTGTATCAGCAGCAATGCTTCTTGGTAAATTCATAACAAATGCAGGGTCAATAATTGCAACTGTTGGAGTTAATGAATAGTCAGTTAATGGATACTTCTTATGCTCTTCCTTATCTGTAATAACAGCAAATGGAGTAACCTCTGAGCCTGTTCCTGAAGTAGTTGGAATACATACTAATTTAGCTTTTCTACCTAATTCAGGATATTGGAATGCACGCTTACGAATATCCATAAACTTTTGCTTTAAATCATTGAAATTTACTTCTGGTTGTTCATAGAATAACCAAATACCTTTAGCACAGTCCATTGATGAACCACCACCTAAAGCGATGATAGTATCTGGTTCAAATGAACGCATTAATTCAACACCCTTTTTAACTGTTTGAATTGATGGATCTGGTTCAACATCACAGAATAATTGATATGGAACCTCAGGAGTACGAAGTTGTAATTGCTCAATTACCTTATTAACATATCCTAATTCAACCATTGAACGGTCAGTAACGATAAGAGCCTTCTTCATCTCCTTCATTTGATGTAAGTATTCAATTGCATCTCTTTCAAAATAAATCTTAGCTGGAATCTTAAACCATTGCATATTGTTTCTTCTACGTCCTACTTTCTTAATATTTAAAAGATTTAGTGGGCCAATATTGCCAGCAACTGAGTTATGACCATATGAACCACAGCCTAAAGTTAATGATGGAATAAATGAATTATAAACATTACCAATTCCACCAAATGTAGAAGGTGAATTCCAAATTACACGAATAGCAGGTACTAAATCACCAAACTTTGTAGCTAATTCCTTAGAAGCAGTATGAATTGCAGCTGAATGTCCTAAACCATTAAATTCAACCATAGCCTTAGACATTGCAAAGCCCTCATCTGTTGACTTAGATTTTAATATTGCTAAAACTGGAGATAGTTTTTCTCTAGTTAATGGCTCTTCTACACCTACCTTAGAGCATTCAACAGCTAAGATAACTGTATTAGCTGGAACCTCAAAGCCTGCTTGTTCTGCAATCCAAGTTGCATATTTACCAACGATATTTGGATTTAATTTTGCTGAAGCAGCTTCTTCCTTTGAATTTACTCCAAACATAAATGCTTCAAGTTTTTTCTTTTCTGCCTTATTAACAAAATATACTCCATATTTTTTCATTTCTAAAACGAAATCATCATAGATTTCAGCATCAACGATTGCTGCTTGTTCTGATGCACAAATCATACCGTTATCAAATGATTTTGACATAACGATATCATTTACTGCTTGACGTAAATTACAGCTTTTTTCAACATATGCAGGAACGTTACCAGCACCAACACCTAAAGCTGGCTTACCACATGAATATGCAGCACGAACCATCGCATTTCCACCTGTTGCTAAAATTGTTGATACACCTGGGTGATTCATTAATGCACTTGTTGCATCCATTGATGGATGTTCAATCCATTGAATACAATTTTCTGGTGCACCAGCAGCTACTGCAGCCTCATATACTACTCTTGCAGCTTCTGCTGAAGATTTTTGAGCATTTGGATGGAAACCAAAAATGATTGGATTTCTTGTTTTTAAACAAATTAAAGATTTAAAAATTGCTGTTGATGTTGGGTTAGTAACTGGAGTAACACCAGCAACAACACCAACTGGCTCTGCAATTTCAGTAATTCCTGTTACATCATCCTCTGAAATAATACCAACAGTCTTTGTACGTTTCATATTATTTGTAACGTATTCACAAGCAAATAAATTTTTTGTTGCTTTATCTTCAAAAACACCACGACCAGTTTCTTCAACAGCTAGCTTAGCTAAATTACCATGTTGGTCTAATGCAGCAACTGAGCATTTAGCAACAATATAATCGATTTGTTCTTGAGTATAGTGTGCAAATTCATCAAGTGCCTTTAATCCTTTTTGAACTAACGCATCAACCTCTTCTTGAGGTGTTAACACTTTTTCTTCCATATTAAATCTCCTTATTAAAATAAAATAGTTTTTTTACAACTTCATTATACATAAAATAAAATACCTTGTCTTTAAGTAAACGTTTTTATATTTGTAAAATCATTGAAAACAATATTTTAATACCAAAATATTCAATAATTAGGAGGAAAATTTAATGTTTTTATAATCTTTAGAAAAAATAGACATAATTTTTTGGGTATCTTTTTCTCATTTTCATATCGTTTATTATAATGAAAAAAAACCTCACCTTGAGTTATTAACTCTTAGATGAGGCTTTACAACCATAACTTACAGCACTCTTATTTATGCTCGTCTTTTTAAAATTGCACTAAAATAAAAGCTTGTAATCATACCACTTATATTATTTGTTTTCTTCTTCGCTTTCTTTCACTTCATTATAAACCTTTAAAAATTTGAATGAGAAATAGCCAACATTTACAAAAAATGCTAAGCCTATAAAATTATTAATCCATGTGATTAATAATTTACTTTCAGTTTTTATTTCCTTTGGCAAATTATTTACAAATTGAAAATTAAATAAAGATATTCCAATCAATAGGAAAACTGAAATAGTTACACCAACTATTAAGAAATTATACTTTTTCATTCTTCCACCTCAACATCATTTAAAATATTATAATTCTTTGTAGCCTTATGCACTGGTAAATAAATAAATGATATTAAGAAAACAGTAATAAAGGATGTCAAAATGGATGCAGGAATTTTTGCTAAAGCTGTTGCGTAAGCTACAGAAAAATCAAATCCATCTAAGAAATGTGTTAATAATGTTCTTAGCAATAATTCTAATACCATATTTGCAAGCATCGCAATTGTTGTTGAAAATAATGCAGCCTGCTGATTATATTTAAGCTTAAATGATAAAATACCAGCAGCAAGTAGTAATGCAAAAAACAAGAATGCGAATACTATAGCTAATATTAAATCTGATTGCTTAATATTCTTTGTAGCATCAGAAATAGTAATTACAAAGCTTCCATCAACACATTTTGTTGCCATAATAATTCCTAAAATAGCTAAAACAAAGAATACACCACTAAATACAAATAATAATACCTTTACATTTATTTTTCTTTTTATTATTAATCTAAATAATTCTCCTACAATTAAGCCAATAATAAATTTTAAAATAAATGAACGAAGATAGGTAGATGGATTATATCCTGCGAATATATCATATAGACCCATTCCAATTGAGCCACTCAATCCACCAACGATACCACCACATAATAATCCAGCAAGTATCATAACAAAATTACCTAAATGAACCATTCCTCCTGAAGGCATTGGTACATTTATCATTGTACCAACAAAGGATAATGCAGAAAATACTGCTGTTAATGTTAATAAATATAAGCTTTTACTTTTTTTCATATAAACCTCCCATTTATATCTAATATTATATTCCTTTTTGGTACTATTAAAATAACCAGATTGTATTTTTTTTATGGTACCAAAATAAAAAAAGACAATTATTTTTCAATAATTATCTTATTTCCAGTATAAATAATAATATCTTCATTTAATTTCAATAATTCATATGGAGAAAGCTGATATTTTGATAATATATCTTCTAAGCCTTCGTTTTCCTCAACAACATGATATTTTTTTTCTTCCTTTTTTCTTATCAAAAGCATTTGATTTCCTTCAAGCTTAAGCTTATCTAAATCATTATACTCTTCTAAATCATTTAAACAAACATTATATTTATTCATTATATCCTTTAACGTTTCACTCGGAAGTGTTACATATGTTTTATTATCATTTACATTTTCAGTAAGACACTCTGATTTACGAGGAATAAATAATATTTGGTTAGGATATATCATATTTGAAATTAAATTATTATGCTTTTTCAATTCCTCAACAGTTGTATTATGTGCCTTAGCGATAGAATATAAGCTATCACCAGGCTTTACAATATATTGATTTGAATTTGTTGTATTTGAATAACTTTTATTAATAAAGCTACCCTGCATTTTAAATCACCCATAAGTAGATTATGAGTATTTTTATAAATTACTTAGGCCTTTACCCATTTTATTTCTTCTACATTCTTTGATTTTAAAAATTCATTCGCTTTACTAAAAGGCTTAGAACCAAAAAATCCTCTATAGCTTGAAAGTGGAGATGGATGAGCTGATGAAATGATTAAATGATTTGGATTATTCAAATGCTTACATTTCTTCATTGCAGGTGCTCCCCATAAAATAAAAACAATTGGTTGATTCAATGAATTGATAAATTCAATAACGTGATCTGTAAATATTTCCCAACCAAAGCTTTTATGTGAAAAAGCCTCATGTTCTCTTACAGTAAGTACAGTATTTAATAATAAAACTCCTTGTTTTGCTAAATATTCTAGATTACCATCTTGATTCACTTCTTTTGATAAATCACTACTCATTTCCTTATAAATATTTATAAGTGAAGGAGGAAGCTTATCACATAAAACACTAAATGCAAGCCCATGTGCTTGGTTAGGCTCATGATATGGATCCTGTCCTAAAATAACAACCTTTAAATTCTCAATAGGATAATTAAACGCATTAAATATGTTTTCATATTTTGGATAGCATACATAATTATTGTATTCATAATTAACCTTATCCATCAAATCTATAAAATATTTTTGCTTCTTTTCGTTTTCTAAAAAATCATTCCAGTTCATAAAAATATACCTCTAAATAAAAAATAACATAATTACAAAAGAAAAAAAAGGCCTAGAAAATTAATTCTAGACCAAATTTTGAATTTAAATTACTTTAATTCAGCGAAATACTTAATAGTACGAACCATTTGGCTTGTATATGAGTTTTCATTATCATACCAAGAAACAACTTGAACTTGGTAAGTATCCTCGCCAACCTTAGCAACCATAGTTTGAGTTGCATCAAATAATGAACCAAACTTCATACCGATAACATCTGAAGAAACGATTGGATCTTCATTGTATCCGAATGATGCATTTTGAGCAGCCTTCATTGCAGCATTGATTCCTTCAACAGTAACATCTTTACCCTTAACAACTGCAGTTAAGATTGTAGTTGAACCTGTAGCAACTGGAACACGTTGAGCTGAACCAATTAGCTTACCATTTAATTCAGGAATAACTAAACCAATTGCCTTTGCAGCACCAGTTGAGTTTGGAACGATGTTTGCAGCACCAGCACGAGCACGACGTAAATCGCCTTTTCTATGTGGTCCATCAAGAATCATTTGATCACCTGTATATGCATGGATTGTTGACATAATACCAGATTGAATTGGAGCATACTTGTTTAATGCATTAGCCATTGGAGCTAAGCAGTTTGTAGTACAAGATGCAGCTGAAATTACGTTATCAGCAGTAGTTAAAGTCTTTTCGTTAACACCGAATACGATTGTAGGTAGATCATTTCCAGCTGGAGCAGAAATAACAACCTTCTTAGCACCTGCATTAACGTGAGCTAAAGCCTTCTCCTTCTTAGTATAGAAACCAGTACATTCAAGAACAACATCTACATTTAATTCACCCCAAGGTAAATTATTAGCATCTGCTTCCTTGTAGATAGTAATCTTCTTACCATCAACAACGATGTAGTTTTCACCTGCTTCAACAGTGTGAAGACCTTCACCAATCTTGCCACAGTATCCACCTTGTGCAGTGTCATACTTTAAAAGGTTAGCAAGCATCTTTGGATCAGTTAAATCATTGATTGCTACAACCTCATAACCTTCAGCACCAAACATTTGTCTGAAAGCTAAACGACCAATACGGCCAAAACCATTAATTGCGACTTTTACAGCCATAATATTAAATTCCTCCTAAAATTGATTTTTTACATTATGTATTTTAACACTATTTTTTATTTTTATCAATATTTTTATAGTCGACAAAATAAACAAAAAGATGTAAACGTTTTAATGTATACTCAATCAACGAAAGGAGTGAAAAAAATGAATTATGTTCCATATATTTTAGAACAAGGAGAAGGTGGAGAAAGAGGCTATGATATTTATTCAAGGCTATTAAAGGATAGAATTATTCTTTTAGTTGGAGAAATCAATGATGATTCTTCTTCTGTCATAGTTGCAGAATTATTATATTTAAATTCAATAAGTAATGATGAAATATATTTATATATTAATTCACCTGGAGGTTCTATTACTGCAGGTATGGCAATTTATGATACCATTCATTATATTAGTGCAAAGGTTAACACCATTTGTATTGGAATGGCTATGTCAATGGCCGCATTTATTCTTGCTTCAACAAGTGGAAAAAGATATGCTCTAAAGCATAGTGAAATAATGATTCATCAGCCTTATGGTGGAATGGAGGGTGTAGCATCTGACATTGATATTCATGCAAGAAGATTATTAAAAACAAAATCTCAAATGATTAATTTATTATCACTTCACACTGGACAAAAAGAAGAAAAAATAAAAAATGATATAGAAAGAGATTATTATATGACTCCAGAGGATGCACTTGAATATAATTTGATTGATGAAATAATTTTAAAAGAAAAACAAGCTTAATAAAAATAGGAATCATCTGCGTGATGATTCCTATTTTTATTCCTTTGAAATTAAAAAGGTTCTACTGATTCGCTTTAAAAAGCTTTCCTCCTCATGAAAAGCCATTTTTAATACTTTTCCCTCATAACCAATTTCAATTGATTCAAAATCATTTATTGTATATGATTCATGATCAACTGTTATAAATACCTCTTGTGCCATTAATGCATTAAGCTTAATCTTTCTTCTATTTGATAAAACTAAAGGAGATGATAATGTTCTATAGGAATTAGAATTAATTCCTGCTATTTCAGTTAATTGGATTGTATCTAATTGTGGATCAATCACTGAACCATGTAATGATTTGTTGTAGGCTGTAGATCCAGAAGGTGTTGAAACACAAAAGCCTGTTCCTCTAAATCTTTCAAGATATTCTCCATTAATAAAAACATCTAAAATCAAAGTCCTAGGAGGAGTGACAATGGTAATTTCATTTAATGCAAATGCATCTGTCAAATTATTCTTTGAATCATATATTTTACATGATAATAGATTAGTATTTTCAATATGAAAATGTCCTGTATTTATATCATTAACCAAATCATCAATATTTTCAACACTGTAATTTGCATAAAATCCTAAATGTCCTGTATGAACTCCAAACACAACAGCATTTGGATATTTATGTACTGCACTAAGAATAGTTCCATCTCCTCCTACCGCAACAACATAATCAGGATTAATATCATCATATTCAAGATTAATTCTTTTCTTAATTTTGCATGCAACTTCATTTGATAAATTATCTTGTCTTGATAAAATTGAAAAACGCATAAAATCATCTCCCATAAACAATACTAATTTTAACACAGTACTTGATTTTTATCTAGTTTTATTAGTATAATATAGATAAATTTGTAGTAGAGGCGAGAGAAATGACAAAAAATATTGAAATTGAATTCAAAACATTTATATCTGAGGATGTTTACAATAATTTAATAAAAGAATTCGAACTTGAAAATAATATTTTCAGTCAAACAAATTATTATTTTGATACTGAAGATACTATTTTAATGCAAGAAAAAACAGTATTAAGAATAAGGCAAAAGGGCTCAAACTATAAGCTTACAAAGAAAACTAGAGCTGAAGTTGGAGCTGATGAAACTCACCTATTTATAAGTAAAGAACAAGCAGAGAATTTTTTACAAAATGGCTTTGATGCAAAAATAATCAATTTGCCATATTATGTAAAAAATATAGCTCAATTAACAACTTATCGTGCTTCTACTCCTTATAAAAATGGTACTCTATTTTTAGATAAAAGTGAATATTACGGAAAAGTTGATTATGAAATCGAATATGAGGTTGATGAGGAAAAGGAAGGATTAAAGGATTTCAAAAACTTCCTTGATTCACATAATATAACATTTAAAGAATCAATTAGAAAAAGTAAAAGAGCATATGATAATAGAAAATAATTAGAGGGCTAAAAAGCCCTCTATTTTTTTATATATCATATTTAGAACAAATCTCAGTAGGAGTTTTTCTTAATAATAGTATAATAGGTAACAGTCCAAATAAAACCATTATAAAAAATAAAGCTAATCCTCCTAATAATGAATAAATAATATTAACTGGGAAGAATGCATTAGTATAATGATAAAGAAGCTTTTGAATAAGTGATGAATATAGAATTATAGTTAAAACATATCCTAGTATTCCTGTAAATATTGTTAGAATAGACATTTCTAATAAATATTTTTTTATCAATTGTAATCTTGTTTGACCTAATGACCTGAATATACCAATTTTATAAATATCAGAAATCATTTTACTCTTCATAATAAAATATACAAATATAACTACTACGATCAATAATACAGCAAATAATAGCTTTAATATTAAAATTGTAGATTCTTCTATATTTTTTTCTATTTTAATTTGCTTTGCATATGAATCTAGTAATATTGAACCATTATCTAATGCTATTTTCTTTGCAGAATCAAGATTTGTAACATTAATTAATGTATCCTCATCGTAATTAAATAAAGCATATGAATTTTCTGTAAGCAAGCCACTATATGACATAGCTTTAGTACTACCAGTATATTTTCCTACAACCTTTCTTCCTTGAAAATTATCTCCTATCGATAATGTCATATATGATGGAATAATTATTTCATCATTACCTGTAATATCATTACCTTCTGTTATTACATATTCTGATTTAGATAATGTTGCTGGATATTTTGATAGGGCAGGAGTAACATCATGGTTTTTGTTAAAAATATATACTTCATTTGTTAGCTTATAAGGATATGAATATGTACCTACAACATAGTATGTTGTTTTATTAAATTTTAGCTTAACACAATCCTCTATATCAAAATTATCTTCAAATGATAAATATGAATATAATTCATCCGGAACTAAAACCTCATTATAAAATGAATTATTATCAACATTTCTTCCCTTCTCTACTTTATATACATAATTTCCATTAGAAAATTCATTAATACTTAATCTATATGAAGGTATTTTATTAAATGTAGATGATGTAAATATAAAATCATAAAATGATTCTTTATTTATGTAAACATATCCTTGATCATTTCCACTTGTTATACCACAAATCTTAAATATCTTTGAATTAAATGTTTTAACAAGCTTTAAATCTTTACCAATTAAATCATCATATGTCAAATATCCATCACCACGGCTTAAAAAATAATCCGCAGTATTTTTTGAAATCACAATATCAGTTGAAGCAATTGGCTTTGTTCCCTTAAATATTGTTTGCTTTTCATTAAAATATAGGAGCTTAATATCCTTTTCAATTGCGATATGATGAGATAGATTTATTGTATGATAAAAATTCATTTCAACCTCTTCAGGCATTATTGCATAATCAGCTACTTCTTCATCAAACATTTTGCTTAATATTTTTTCTCCATCATTTTTAAGCTCAACATTATGCAATGAATAATATTTATCATTATATATCAAATTAGATGTATCAACACTATTTGCATTAGAATATGCAATTACCGCAACCGCAAGTAATGTACCTAATAAAAACAATGAAAAATATAAAAATTTAACACTTTTTTTAACATTAAAAAGCTTAGAAAATGTAGTTTTTATTTGATTAAAGAATGTTTTTAGGCTGAAACCTGATCTAATATTTTCATACCATGATGTATCAAAATCATTATTATCTATATCGTTAAGCTTCGGAGGATGATAATTATCATTTATTATTTTTATATTTGCTTCACGAATAAGCTTTATTGGCTTATTTGAGTCAATATAAATATTACCATTTTTAAAATAAATAGATAAATCTATAGATGATTCTTCTATATCAGAATATACCTCTATATTTCCTAATTTCGTTTTTTCATTAATTATATTCATATCCTTTAGATATATATTGTTATTATCAACATAATTTAGGTTATTCATTTTTTGGCAAGCTTTTTCATCTATTATTTTTCCATCCTGTACTCTATATATATAATCAGAATAAAAAGATGCAATATTTTGATCATGGGTAACTAATAATACTAAGCTGATTTTAGATATTTTCTTTAAAATATTCATTACTTCAATTGTATTTTCAGAATCTAAATTTCCTGTAGGCTCATCAGCAATAATTACTTTACACTTTTTTACTAACGCTCTAGCAATACTTACTCTTTGTTGCTGTCCACCTGATAAAGCTAATGCTTGTTTTTTTCTGTATTTATACATTCCAACCTTATTTAAAGCATATTCAATTCTTTTATCTACTTCAGCCTTATCTTTTATTCCTATAATCTCTAAAGCAATTCTTAAATTTTCATACACTGTTTCTTCTTGAATTAAATTATAATTTTGAAAAACATAGCCTATATTTTTATTTCTATATAAATCAATTTTACGCATATTATAATTTTTAATTCTTAAATCATCATATAAAATTTCACCACTTGCCTTATCTAATCCACCAATTACATTAAGAAGTGTTGTTTTTCCACTACCCGAATGTCCTAAAAATGAAACTAATCCACTGTCTGGTAATTCTAATGTGGTATTATCTATTACATGTATTTCATTATTTTTTCCTTTGAAAAAATACTTATTTAGGTTATTTAGCTTAATCATTTTTAACACCTCCATTTTTTATAGAGGTAGCAATACTATATTTGAATAATCTCTTATTTATTTTTACACTAATTAAATAGCTAAAAATAACTGAAGATATAAAATATAGAATTGAAATACCAATTGTATTATATTTCATGACATTAAACATTGAATTTGGAATTATTGATAAAATGTAAAATATAATAAAAACTACTATAGACATCAAAGCACCAGTAAGTATTACTTCTACATTAACAACAAATTTCATTTTCTTTTTCAAAACACCATTAGAACGTAAAATTGTGTATTCCTTATCTTTACTAGAATATACCCTAGATATTACAAAATATGATATAAAAAATAATACTATCGTTGTTAAAACACAACTAGTGACATAAAGCATAAAATATATGTTTTCATTAGAATTATAATCAATACCATTTTTTCCTGGTTGAACCACACAATATCCTAAATCAATTAATTTTTCAGATACCTTTTCAACATCATCTGTATAAATACTTGCTTGATATAATACATTCATTTCTAAATCATATGGTAAATATGCAAACGCACTTTCAAGTTCAGAATAATAATATATAATATCAATTTCATTTTCATTATAAATTGATGAATAAATATTGTTGAATACGACATTTACTGAATTGAAAGTTGGCTTTGTTGGTCCAGTATAATATATTGTAATCTTATCTACATCACTATTAAAATCATAACTATTAAAATTAAAATCACCAATAGTAAAGCTTAAATTTTCCATATATGAATCATTAAGCTCACCATCAAGCCTATAATTTGTAACAAGCATAATTTCATCAAGCTCATCACAAATACCATATCCACATAAATTAAGTGGTAAATTTATATTTGGTTTATTAATTCCCATTTCACAGCCAATATATGATATCATTTTATCACTATATTTATCAGCCATTTCTTTGGGAAATAAAATATAAACATCTGTATTATTTATCAATTTTGTACCATTCAAATGAACTACATTATTTGGCATATAATTTGTAAATGAAGAAACAAAAACATCAGAGTTTTTTTCTCTATAATCTAAATAATAATCTTTAAAATATACCTTATATTGAAAATCCTCATAAGTAGAATTAAAATAGACATCTCCCTTAATTCCTTCAAAATCAGAAGGATTTAATGGATTATAATCCTTATTATATACTACTAATCTATTATTAAGTGTGTAATTATAATTTGGATTACGAGTATATTTATTATTTTCATTTATTGAGACAGACGACAATATAAAATATAAAAGCAAAAACCAAAAGAAACAAAAAATTACAGAAGAAAGAATTGTTTTCTTTGGTGTATTTTTTAAATTATAATAAACAATATTTAATAAATTCTTCATGTTGTTTTCATTATATGATAGTGTATTTTCTTCTTTAGATACTAAAGCATCATTATTTAATTCTTTTATCTTATCCTCAACTATTTCACCATCATGAATACGAATAGTTCTTGTTACTATATCTTCAATTTGCTCATAATTATGAGTAACAATAAGCACAAGCTTATCCTTACTTACCTTGTGAATTAGATCTATTATTTGATCACCAGTTTTTTTGTCCAAATTTCCTGTAGGCTCATCACAGGCTAAAATCTTACAATCAGTAGCTAAAGCTCTGGCAATAACACATCTTTGCTTTTCACCACCAGATAGCTTTACACCTTTTGTTTTGATTCTTTTTTCTAATCCAACCTCTTTTAAAAGCTCAAAGGCTCTTTTTTGAGCATCTTTTTTTGTACATCCTTTTACTAAAAGCGGCACCATCACATTTTCTAATGCTGTATATGAATCAATAATATTATAATTTTGTGAAATAAAGGCAACATTATTTTGACGATATTGGTCTAAATCATCTTGGTTAAAATATGATGTTTCATTACCATTAAAATACATTTCTCCATCTTCGTATGTATCAACACCACAAATAACATTAAGAAGTGTTGATTTTCCACTACCTGATTCACCAGTAATGGCAACTATCTCATTTTTATCAAGCTTTAGATTTATTTTCTTTAAACCGATTGTGACAATATTAGCTGTATTATAATATTTACTTAAATTTTTAAGTTCTAGCATATACTTTTGCCTCCTAAAAAAATATGAGTGCTGTTATGCACTCATATTATATAACAATTAATATTGATAATAAAGAATTAAAAACACCATTGAAACACCAATGAATATTAATCCAACAATAACTAAATATCCAAAAGGATTTTTAGTTTCTTGTTTTGCTACTCGGTAATCATAAAAGGTTTTATATTTTACTTTATTAATATCCTTTTGAAATAAACTAAATAATCTTTTAACTCCATATACAAGCATATCAAATGTACCGCCATTACTTGCCATTACTAATAATCCATAACCACAAATAACAACTCCCGGAACAAAAAATGCATCAGTTAATATATGATGTACATTTTTTGCATTATCTTGACTAAAAATTGATTTACTAAGCATTATTACAAGTGCAATTATTAGCCCAACTCCAAATGTTATACTATATCGTAAAATTATTTTTTTCATTCAAATTCCTTATTTCTTCATTTCTTTTTGATATTTTTCAAATTCTTCTGTATTACAATATACAAAATGTCCTGGATATACTTCACGCATTGAAGGACCTTCCTTAGAATAATCATGATCACTTAATGGATTATATGTTATTCTCTTTCTCTTCTTTTCAAATCTAGGATCTGGAAGAGGAATTGCTGATAACAATGATTTTGTATAAGGATGGAATGGATTTTTGAACAATTCATCAGAAGTAGCTAGTTCTACAATCTTACCAAAATACATTACAGCAATTCTATCTGAGAAATATTTTACAACAGATAGGTCATGGGCAATAAATAAAGTAGTTAATCCCATTTTATCTCTTAATTCATTTAACAAGTTAATTACTTGAGCTTGAATTGAAACATCTAGCGCAGAAATTGGCTCATCTGCTATAATCATTTTTGGATTTAAAATAATAGCACGAGCAATTCCGATACGTTGACGCTGTCCACCAGAGAATTCATGTGGATAACGAGAAGCATGTTCAGGTACTAAACCAACTAAGTCTAATACTCTATATACCTCTTGTTCAATAAACTTTTTATCTTTAACACCACGGATAATTAAACCTTCAGCAATTATATCATGTACTGTCATACGAGGATCAAGGGATGCGATAGGATCTTGGAAAATCATTTGCATTTTGTTCATGATTCTATCCTTTTTAGCTAATCTTAATTTTTCCTTATATTCTTGCATAAGGGAAGCTTTCTTTTCCTCATCTGTAGTTTGAGCAAGTAAAGGTTCATATTGATCCTTTACCTTTTGCATTTCAAACTTAGCAAATTCCTTATTACAGTTTTTATGATCATATTTAGCTTGTTTAATTAGTTCTGTATTTTCTTGAACTACTTTTAAGAATTCTTTTTCTAGGATTTCTTTTTGTTTTTTGAAATCCTCTACCATTTTATTTTTTTCTTCAACAGTAGTATCATCAGTAATTTTTTCATTTAATTCATTACTTAATCTCTTTACTTCACTAGTAAACTTATTTTTTGCATTTTTAATTGCTTCTTTATATGGTCTAATACCTGCACAAATTCTTTTACCATCAAAGTAAACAGAACCACCAGTAATATCATATAATCTTATAATTGATCTACCAGTTGTAGTTTTACCACAGCCTGATTCACCAACCAAACCGAATACTTCGCCCTCATAAATTTCAAAATTTACATCATTTACAGCCTTATTAACATGCTTTCCAAGCTTAAAGAATTGTTCAAGATGTTCAACCTTTAAAAGGACTTTTTTCTCATCATTATTCATGATTATTTACCTCCTTTTTCATACGCTCGATTCTATCAAGTATAATTTTTGGAGGGTTAGTCTTAGGTGCATTAGGATGTAACAACCATGTTGCAGCGTAATGAGTTTCACTAACCTCAAATAGTGGAGGCTGAAGCTCAAAATCAATCTCCAATGCATACTTATTTCTTTCAGCAAAGGCATCACCCTTTGGAGGGAAAATCATATTAGGTGGAGTACCTGGAATAGCATCAAGCTTTTCCTTTGTCTCCAAATCAGGCATACTAGATAATAATGCCCAAGTATATGGATGTCTTGGATCATAGAATATATCCTCACTAGTTCCATATTCTACAATTTTACCAGCATACATAACAGCGATTCTATCAGCCATGTTTGCAACAACACCTAAATCATGTGTAATAAATATAACTGATAAATGTCTTTCCTCTTTAATCTTATTAATAAGCTCAAGAATTTGTGATTGAATAGTAACATCTAGTGCAGTTGTTGGCTCATCACAAATCAAGATATCAGGATTTGCAGCAAGTGCAATAGCAATAACAATACGCTGTCTCATACCACCTGAGAATTCAAATGGATATTGATTATAACGAATTGCAGGCTCAGGAATACCAACCTCTTCTAATAGCTTTAAAGCTTTAGCTTTCGCCATCTTTCGAGTAACCTTATATACTACCTTTGATGCAAGCTCTTTAAAATAATCAACTAGATCAACTGTTCTAGCATGAGAATCAAAAGAATCAGCAACTTGTAAATCCTCTTCTATACTTTTAATAAGTGCAGTAATTATCTTGCAAATATTTGATTTTGCTAAATCTAAATCAACAAGGGCAGGAGGCACTAGCTTCCATGTAGGCTTTTTACCCATTTCAGTTAATTTATTATATTTAGCTTCTCTTCTATTGTATTTTTTAGTTTCAATTGGGTTTTTCTTTACACCAGAAAAATATGCATTTATAGCTGATGTTAATGCTAAACCAAATGAATATTCAGTACTTTTCTTTTTAACTGATAAATAATTAATTGCATGCTTTACATCTAAAGAAAGCTTCTTTAGTAAAGCATATGATTCCTTTTTATCTAATGTTTCTTGATTGAAAAAATCAATTGCATTATTTAAAACAGGAATAAGATTCTTTTTTGCTTCTGTAGAATCAGTATGAGCTTGCTTAATACCCTCACATGCTAAATCAATGAAATTTAAGATAAAATGCTCATCAATATATTCTCTTGTCATTTTATCTAATTCTTCTATTGAATAATTATCAATATTAGCTTCAGGATTTACCATTTGATAATATCCAAGAGTAAAGAAATTAGGTTTTTTTCTATTAACACCAGCATTTACAGTAGCTTTAATCTTAGTTAATAATTCTACAACCTTATTAGAAAGGTTTTCATCCTTTCTACCAGTTAAAATAAGATTTGTTAGCTCTGAATCTAAAGCTTCTTGTTCTTCTTTCAATACAACGTATTTATGAACAGTTAATGCTAAAGTTTTCTTTACTTCCCTTAGACGTTTAATGTAAGGAACCTCTTGCTTCTTTTCAATTAAGAAAAGAATATTGTCAATAGTCATATCTAAGCCAATTGCTTGTGCATTAGCCTCATTATAATCATGCTCTAATTTTGTACTTACAATACAGAAATCATCAAATATTTTACATTTTTCTTTATTTTCTTTAACGATTTCAGCATTATCAGCTCCTCTAGCCTTATCCATATATTTATTTAAAAGCTTAAGCTTGCTGTTGAAATCTTTTCTTGAATTTTTCTGACTTGACTTACCCTTTAAAATCATTGCTTCAGTAATTTGCTTACCAACACGCATAATAGGATTTAAGCTTGACATAGGATCTTGGAAGATCATAGCAATTTTGTCTCCACGAATCTTATGGAAGTCATCTTCAGAAATTTTTAATAAATCTTGTCCATCATATAAGATTTCTCCACCTTCAACAATGGAATTTCCTGCTAAAATACCAATAATTGCTTTACTAGTAACTGATTTACCAGAACCAGATTCACCAACTATGGCAAGAGTTTCACCCTTATATAGGTCAAAACTAATATCTCTAACTGCTTTTACATTTCCTGCTTGTGTACGGAATGAAATTTGTAAATTTTTAACTTCTAGCTTTTTTTCCATATTAATCCTCCGTACCCTTAGTGAAGGGTTAAACGCATCACGTAAACCATTACCAAATAAATTGAAGCTTAGCATTAATAAGCTTATAAATGCAGCAGGGAACATTACCATGTGTGGATATGAAACTAAGAATGGTTGAGCATTAGCAAGTAATGTACCAACACTAGTTCTATCACCTGTGTTAAGATTAATAATATTTAAATATGTTAATGATGTTTCAGAGAAAATCATTGAAGGAATAATTAATACACAGCTTGTAATCAATGTACCTAAAGCATTAGGGAAAATATGCTTAAACATAATTCGTTTATCAGAAGCACCTAAAGTTCTAGCTGCTAAAACATATTCTTGATTTTTAAAACGATAGAATTGCATACGGGTTCTTCCAGCCATTCCAATCCAACCGGTCAAGAAGAATGCGATAAATAATACTAAAACTTGGTTAGAACCAGGCATATGATATTTTAAAAGGGTAATAACAATCATAAATGGTACTGCTGATAAAACATCAACAAAACGTTCCATTAATAAATCGATTTTTCCACCATAATATCCTTCAATAGCACCATAGATAGCACCAACAACTAGATTCACTGTAGCAACAACAATCGCTAAAATGAAGCTGAATCTTGCACCACTAGCAAGACAAGTAAAAATATCTTGACCTGAATTTGTTGTACCAAATAAGAAGCTTGGCTTATCAATTCCATCTTGTAATACATAGCTATGATTGAAAATATAATATTCATAATAATTTACTCTTACTTGATAACCAGTTTGATTCTTTAATGCATAATCATACTTATTGTTATCACCATCAATACGAATACTATTATATCCATCAGCTCCAGTATAGCTCTTATAAATATTTTGTAATTTTTTATTAGAATCTAATACTGGTGTAATCTTACCATTTTTCTCTTCTGTTAAATACCAGAAATTAGCATCATTTTCGTCCTGTGGAGTATTTGGACGAAGTGATCTTTCTGTAATAGGATAGATTACTTGAATATTTGTTTCATTTTGGTATTTTTGTAATAATTCATATTCCTCTAAAGAAATATTCTTATATACAACACCAGCCTTATGATAGCTGTCTAATCTAACTTGGTAATATTTGATTTTCTTTTTACCAAGGTTTTCTCTTATTACAATTTTGTACTTACCATTTTTTATTACTTCTTGACCAGTTTCTTGACCAATAGCAGAATAATAAGTATACATTTGTTCATTTAATTCTTCCTTTGAACAACCATCCCAAAAATTAATACCCATATTTGCAAATAAAGAATTCTTAGGCATTGTATATTGGAAATATGTATCATTTGTTGATACCTTATATGGAGAAATAATAGGAGCAATAACAGCATATAAAACTAATATAGCAATAATTATTGCAGCAACAATAGATGCTTTATTTCTTTTAAATCTATTAAAAGCATCCTTGAAATAGCCTACTGGCTTAGTAGACAATTCTTTATCCTTAAGCTTATTCTTGTCATTGACAAAAACAAACTTTTCACTTGAAATATTATATTCGCTTGCTTTCATATTATTTCGCCCCCATTCTAATTCTAGGATCGATGATACCATAACTAATATCAATAATGATACCAGCTGCTAAACCAACAAGAACATAAAATGCAGAAAGCAGCATAAACGCATCATAATCTTGATTATTAATTGCAGATAGATATAGACCACCTACACCTGGAATACTAAATATTTTTTCAATAATAAGTGAACCACTTAATACAGCAACGAATTCACCTACAATTGAAGGGAAAATAGGAACCATGGCATTTCTTAATGCATGTCTTGTTGTAGCTTGTCTTTTTGTTAAACCCTTAGTTCTAGCAAGTAGCATATATTCACTTGTTAAAACCTCAGTTAGCTCAGCACGAGTAAAACGAGCATAGCCGGCAATAGAACCAAAGGCTAAGCTTATTACAGCTGGCATCATAGATTTAAACATTGACCATGTAAAATATTCAGTTCCTGAATTCATTGTAATTGGGAACCATCCTAATAAAAAGCATAAAATATATTGAACTAAGAATGCATAAATAAAGCTTGGAACAGAAATAAATAGCATTACACCTGTACTAACAACATGATCTTGCCATTTATTCTTCTTTAAAGCAGCAAAAATACCAAGCAATATTCCGATTGGAACTGCTATTAATGTAGAGTAAACATTTATTAATACTGTTGGAGGAAGCTTAGTAACAAAAACATCCCAAACAGGCTTATTACGGAATTCAGGTAAATTTACACAAATACCAAAGTCTCCGTGAAATACTCTTCCAATATAATTAAAAAGCTGAATAGGAATTGGATCATAATAACCTCTTGCTTCTAGCTGTGCTTTTAAAATGTCGGCATCTTTACCTATTTGAACATCAATTACAATAGGTAATAGCTTAATTAAAACAAAGCATATAACAATAATGATTGTAAATGTTAGAAGCATTAGTCCTATTCTTTTCATAATGTACTTAAACATATACATAAAAAATCACCTCAACACAAAAAATAACAGTACATAATTATTATTTGCAGATATTTCATAAAAACACTAAAATGTGGAACAATATTTTTTATTGTTCCACACCTAAATGTTTTATTTTTAAATGTTTACAACAGATTATCCTTTATAATCGATCTTACCATTATTGTCAGCTACAACCTTAGCCCATGCTTCATCATCATAATTGTACTTGATGTTTCTAATTCCACCATATCCCATAAATGTATTATAGTCACGAGAAATATAATCCCACTTATAAGAAATTAATGATGCAGAATAAGAATTTACGATTGGTACAGTATAATATACCTTTAAGATTTGTTCTTCTAATGCAGCTATTAATGTTAATCTCTTTGCATCTTCGATTTGACCTACAGCCCAATTGTATTTGCAGCCTTCATTACCATTTAAGCAGTCATACCAGTCCATTAATGACATTGTATCTTTAATATCAGCACCGTTTTCACCAGCACCTTTCATTGTAAACTCCATCATTACGCTACTAGTATCCCATGCAGCAGAATACATGTAATCAGGTGATAGGTATGCAAGTAGGAAGTAACCTGGATCCCATGCAGCTCCACTCCAGCCACCCATACAAACATCATATCCACCAGCTCTGAAGTCATTTGCCCATGCAGTACCCTTATCAGCTAATTTAACCTCCAGCTTACCTTCAAGCTTAGTACCCTTAACTAATTCTTTCCATGCATTTTCAATGAATTCAAATTGTCTTGTAACAGCTTCATTAATAGCACCAGAACCAAATTCTATTGATACCTTATCAGTTCCATTATAATCACCAGCAGCAATTGCAGCATCTACAGCTTGATTAACTAATTTTCTAGCTTGTTCTAAATCAAAACCAGTAATTGAATTAGCTGCTTCATCTAATGATGCAAACTTAGAAGCATCTACACCATAAATATTACATAATACTTGTTTTGCAACATCTTCATTTCTATAAACGCCACCGTTTTCTACATCATAGTAATGCATTGAGTTGAATAATCCAAATCCAGCCTTTGAAGATGTAGTAACCTTTGCAGCATATTCTGCTCTATTAATAGCTAATGATAAAGCCTTTCTAAAATCAGTTTGAGCTAATAAAGTCTTATTAACACCCTCAGTTTCACGAGCTTTTAATGCATCCTTGCTTGATTGTAATTGTAATGCTCCAACGAAATCAGATGGAGTGAAAATTGCTTGTTCGCTTCCCTTATATTCAGCAGCAATTGAAGTATCAATAGAAATACTATCAACTTCACCTGCTTGGAACTTTAACCATGCAGTATTCCAGTCTTGAACTTGTTCACAAACAATTTTATCTGTCTGGTAAGTTCCTTCTTCATATACATCCTTACCATAACCATACCAGTTTAAATTTCTTTCAAGAACATAACTCTTACCAGCTTGATATTGAGTTAGCTTATATGGACCCCAGCTTGCTGTACTTTCAACAGATTGGTTATAAGTTGTAGTCCATAAAGTAGAACCAGATGCTGGTTTATGCTTATTAGCTTCATATAAATCTTTCTTAACTAGTGGTAATGAACCAAAATTATAAGCAGCCTTATATGATAAAGAACCATCTTCTTTTAATAATGTTAATGAGCTATCTAATACAACAACAATTTCATACTTGCTTGGAGCAAAGATACCAACCTCATCAAATGATACTTCTGGATAAGTATAATTAGTAATAAAGAAATCCAATTCCTCATTTGGTTCAGTTTGCCAGAAGCCAATAACAGCTTCCCAAGCTGAATTTAATGCTGTATCTGCCTTAATTTCAGCTAAAGTTTTACCCTCTAGTGCTAAAAGCTCAGCAGCAGTTTTTGATGTAACATAATTTGCAGCCAAATATGCAGCTGTTTTTTCAGCTGTAAAAGATTCAGGGAATCCAAGTGCATCACGGAATGATGCTTGAGCTGCACCTAAACCTTCCTTTTGAGCATTTTCAGCAGATGGTGCAAAGCTGAAAATAAGCTTAGAATCTAAATCTGTACTATATGTTGAATATGGTCCATCAGCATTAAACCAACCGCTTTGACCTTGTTTAACATAGTTTTGAGCATCATTGATAACTGTAGCACCATTATAATAACTATCTGCACGATAGTTTCGGAATAATGGGTCTAATTGTTGCTTCATAGTATATACGAAATCTTCAGCAGTAATTTCTGTACCATCATCCCACTTTAAATCCTCACGCAAAGTGATTTTGTATGCAAAGCTATCTTTTGCATCTGCTGGGACATTATACTTTGTATTTCCAACATATTCAGTAGTAACATCCTCTAATTTTGTTGCGGCATCATACTTGATTTCAAATTCACCAGGTAAAATATTGCCTTTTGAATCATATTTGTAATCATAACGGAAGAAACTACTTTGGATAAAATTCATGATTTCTGTATCATTTTCATCCTGATAAGTAAGTTCATTCCAGTTTGATGGTGTTAACATAGTGTAAGTATTATATGTATATGTCTTACCATCATCTTCGAAACCCTTTTTGCCACATGAAGCTAATCCTAAAACTGCTGTTGTTGTAAGACCAGCTAATGCTAATTTTTTAAATTTCATTGTTTTCCTCTCCTTTTTTTGATTAGTATGTTAGTATTATACAATCATTTATACATCTTTTCAATACTTTTTATATTTTTATTTTAATTTTATTTCATTTTTTTGAATAAAATTTTATTTTTTCTCAATTTAACATAATTTATTTGCATTTTTTTGACATTTATCATTATGCTTCGAATAAAATACGATAAATAATTTAAAATTTGTATTATTATTGAAAAAAATTCTATATATACGTATACTAAAAGTAATTTTATGATTGAAATAATTATTCACATGAAATATAATAAAAACAGTACCAAATAAATACTTGTTATAGCGATTGATGGATAGTGAAAGCATCAGACAAGCTTATTTGTGGAATTGGATTTATACATTTTTATAAAAGAGCTAATATTTTATTAGAATTAAGGTGGCACCGCGCTGATACTTAAGCGTCCTTAAGAAATTATTTCTTAGGATGCTTTTTTTATTATATTAGGTTAATTAGGAGGAAAAACAAATGGAACAACAAAGAAAAAGAATGCTATCAGGTATAAAGCCTACAGGAAAATTAACATTAGGAAACTATATTGGAGCAATTAAGCAATTTATCAGCTATCAGGATGAATATGAATTACTTGTATTTATAGCTGACTTACATGCATTAACATTACCTATAGATCCAAAAGAATTAAGAGAAAATACAAAAAATTTAATTTCAATTTATCTAGCATGTGGTCTTGACCCTGAAAAAGTAATATTATTTAAGCAAAGTGATGTTCATGAGCATGCTGAATTAGGCTATGTTATGACATGTAATTCTAATATGGGTGAATTATCTAGAATGACACAATATAAGGATAAAACAGCAAAAATATCAAATAAAGAATCTATTCCTACAGGAATATTTATTTATCCTGCATTAATGGCAGCTGATATTTTGCTTTATGATCCTGATTATGTTCCAGTTGGAATAGACCAAAAACAGCATGTTGAATTAACAAGAGATTTAGCTTTAAAATTTAACTCTCATTATTCTGAAACATTTAAGCTTCCAGAGCCTGTGATTGCTAAAACAGGTGCTAAAATTGCATCACTATCAAATCCAACAAAGAAAATGAGTAAATCAGAATCTGATAAAGGAACTATATATTTACTAGATGATGTAAATATTTCTAGAAAGAAAATTATGTCAGCTGTTACAGATTCAGATTCAATTGTTAAATATGATTTAGAAAATAAGCCTGGTATTTCTAATTTATTAACTATTGCTTCTTCCTTATCAAAAAAATCAATCGAGGAAATAGAAAATGAGTTTGTTGGAAAGGGTTATGGAGAATTCAAAAAATATGTGGCAGATATTGTTGTAGATGAGCTTTCACTATTACAACAAAAGGTAAAAGAAATTCAAGAATCTGGAATTATTGATAAGGTTTTAGCTGCAGGTGCAGAAAAAGCATCTTATCTAGCAAGAAAAAAGCTTAATAAGGTTTATACTAAAATAGGATTAAGAAAAAGATAATAAAATCCCCCTGATTAAAGTAAGATAATCAGGGGGATTTTATTATTTCATTTTGTTTTCTAATTCCTTTTCAATAAGAAAGCTTAAGCTTCCTAGCTTTTGATTTATTATATCAACCAGTTCTAAATACTCTTCTACAAATGGTAAATTATATAATTCATTTAACAAATCATTATATTCCTTATTATATATATTATATTGATTATGCTGATTAAATTCTTTTGCATTTATCATTTGCTTTTGCTTTTCTTTAACTTGAGAAAATAAAGTATTTATTCTTTCATTTTTGTTAATATAGCCTTCAAGCTCCTTAAATCTAATAACCTCAGGCATACCTAAAAGCTCATTTTTTATTTCGTCTATGCGATTACTCACAAAGTTCTCCTATCATAAACCAAGTCTTAGCCTCAGTAACCTTAACCTTTACTACCTTGCCTATTAATGATAAATCGTTTGATTTGAAATGAGTAAGCTTTAAATTTGGAGTATAACCACACATCATACCCTCACCATTCTTGCTTTCTCCATCTACTAAAACCTCAACGACCTTATCTAAGAAGCGTTCATGTCCTTTTTTATATCCTTCATTAATAATTACATTTAATCTATTCAATCTATCATGTTTTTCTTCATCACCTATTGAATCAGGCATTTTTGCTGCAGGAGTGCCTTCTCTTTTTGAATAAATAAATGTAAATGCACCTTCATATCCAACTTCCCTACAAAGCTTTAAGGTATTTTGGAATTGTTCTTCTGTTTCATTAGGAAAGCCTACAATAATATCAGTTGTTATTGATATATCAGGAACTAATTCTTTTAATCTATTAACCTTTTTCATATATTCTTCATAGGTATATTTTCTATTCATTATTTTTAATATATCATTATCACCTGATTGAACTGGTAAATGTAGATGAGGCATAACACTTTTGCAATCACGCATTGCTAGCATAGTTTTTTCATCTAAATCTCTTGGATGACTAGTTGTATATCTAATTCTAGAAATTCCAGTTTTATCTAAATCATATAATAAATCTCCAAATGTATAATCACCATCTAAATCTTTTCCATATGCATTTACATTTTGCCCTAAAAGAGTGACCTCTTTATATCCAAGCTCTACAAGTTCTTTTACCTCATTGATAATATCTTCTTTACTTCTAGAACGTTCTCTACCTCTTGTATAAGGAACAATACAATATGTACAAAATTCATCACAGCCATACATAATATTAACCCATGCCTTATGATGTGATGCTCTGATTTTTGGAGTATCCTCTAAAATAGTACCTTCGTTTGATAATACCTCTACAACCTTTGCCTTTGTCAAATATGCTTGATAAATTAGTTCTGGTAAATGTTCTCTATTGTGTGTACCAAATACTAAATCTATAAAATCATATGATTCTAAGATCTTATTTGTAGCATTTTCCTCTTGAGGCATGCATCCACAAATACCAACAATCATATCTGGATTTTCTCTTTTCCTACCCTTTAGTTGACCTAAAACACCCCAGATTCTTTGTTCAGCATTCTCACGAATAGCACAGGTATTTAAAAGCACAACATCAGAATTCATAGGATCATCTGATAATTTATATCCAACCTGTTCTAAGATTCCAGCCATTACCTCACTGTCTGCTTCATTACCCTGACATCCATATGTAAATATGTAATATGTTTTTCCTGTACCTAAGCCAACATATTTATTATCTAGCTTATAGCGTATAGTCTCAACATTTATATTTCTTCTTAATTTGGCACTTTTTAATGATGGAAGTGCAATTTTTATATTCTTCATAATTATCACCGAAACAATTATACAATAAAGAATGAATAATTACAAATCAAGTTTAATTAGAAAAAAGAAAAAACGACCAAAATGGTCGTTATTAAACTGCTTTAACAATTAGCTTAATTGCTGTTTTTTCTTCTCCATCAATTAAAATATCTGAAAAAGCAGGAACAACAATTAAATCCTTACCACTAGGAGCAACATATCCTCTTGCTATAGCAATTGCTTTAATACCTTGATTTATTGCACCTGCACCAATAGCTTGCATTTCAACTACCCTTTTAGATTTGAATGCATTAGCTAAGGCTCCTGCAACACTACTTGGTTTTGATTTTGTTGATATTTTTAATATTTCCATGTTTATTCCTCCTATTAAGAGTATATGGAAATTATAAATAATTATTACAATTTTATTATTTTATTTAATCTTGAAATAGTATTTTTTGTTCCTAAATCTAAAATCACACCTTGAATTAAATATTCAGTATCATCACATACCTTAAGTGGCTCATACATACCAGTTCTAAAGCGTGTAATAACATCAGCTATATCATCGCCTAAAATGCTGTTATATGCCCCACACATTCCCATATCTGAAATAAAGCAAGTATTATTATGCACCTGCTCATCAGATGTTTGGGTATGAGTGTGAGTTCCTAATACTGCATCAACCTTACCACTAAAATCATAAAAGAACGCCTTCTTTTCACTTGTTGCCTCTCCATGAAAATCAACGATAATATGGTCAGCTTCTATTTCTTCTAATAATTTATCCATTGTCTTAAATGGGCAATCAAGAATTGCATTAGTAAATACTCTTCCCATCATATTAACTACTGCAATTTTTTTATCATTATATTTTATATATAGTACATTCTTACCATAGGATGTATTTAAATTAGCAGGTCTTGCAATAGTAGCATCATTTATATATTCTTTTATTTCCGATTTAGAAAATGTATGATTTCCCATGCTAATTGCAGAAATACCTAATGATTTTATTTCCTTATAATTCTTTAAAGATAATCCTTTACCCTTAGTAACATTTTCTGCATTAGCAAATACCATATTAATCTTGTATTCTTTTTTTATCTCATCAAGATTATCCTTTAAAACCTTTATTGTTTTTTCTCCAACAATATCACCTAAATATAAAATACGCATAGCTACCACCCTTTTAAAAAAAAGAGTGATAAATCACTCTTTTTATATTATTTTGCAACATCAACTGCACGCATTTCACGAATAACTGTAACCTTAATAGTACCAGGATAAGAAAGCTTATTTTCAATTTCTTCCTTAATTTGTCTAGCAATTGAAATAGTCGATAAATCGTCAATTTCTTCAGGATTTACAATTACACGTACCTCACGACCTGCTTGAATAGCAAATGAAGATTGAACACCCTTAATGCTATTTGAAATAGCTTCAAGATTTTCTAATCTCTTAGTATAATTTTCTAATGAATCAGAACGAGCACCAGGTCTTGCACTTGAAAGTGCATCTGCTGCAGCAACTAAAACTGCAATAATAGATTTAGGTGCAACATCCTCATGATGTGATGCAATTGCATCAATAACCTCTTTTGGTTCATGATACTTATTTGCAAGCTCAACTCCAATTTCAACATGTGAGCCTTCTATTTCATGGTCAACAGCCTTACCAATATCATGTAATAAACCAGCACGACGTGCTAAAATTTCATTTTCACCAATTTCACTTGCAAGCTTTCCAGCAAGCATAGCTGTTTCAATAGAATGCTTAAGCACATTTTGGCCATAGCTTGTACGATAATTCAATCTACCAATTAATCTTACTAAATCTGGATGAACCTTACCAATACCAGTTTTAAATACTGCATCTTCACCCATTTCGCGAATAACCATTTCTACTTCGCCACGGCAACGCTCAACAACCTCTTCAATTCTAGCTGGATGAATTCTACCATCTGATACTAGAATTTCTAAAGAACGCTTAGCTATTTCTCTACGCACTGGGTCAAAACCAGAAAGAACAACAGCCTCTGGAGTATCATCAATAATTAAATCAACTCCCGTTAATGATTCTATCGTTCTAATATTTCTACCCTCACGACCAATTATTCTACCCTTCATTTCCTCTACAGGCAATGATACAGTAGAAACAGTAGCTTCACCAGCAGTTTCACCTGCATATTTTTGTATTGCAAGTGCTAAAGCATTTTTAGCCTTAGACTTAACTTCTAGCTTAGCCTTTTCTTCTTCTTCCTTAATATAAGTAGCAATCTCAATTTTCATGTTTTCTCTTACAGATTCCATGATTATTTTTCTTGCTTCTTCTCTACTTAATGCACCAATTTCTATTAACTTTTGTTCTTGTGCCTTAAGAATAGCTTCAACCTTAATATTTTGTTGTTCTAATTCTGCCTTTTTGTCATCAATTTTAATTTCTTTTACATTAAGCATTTCTTCACGACGATCTAGATTATTAGAACGGCGATCAAGCGCATCTTCACGTTGATTCAATTTATTTTCTAATTCAACTACAACACTCTTTCTCTCTCTAATATCTCTATCTGCATCTTGCTTTAATGCAGCAATTTCTTGCTTAGCTTCATTAATTGATTCTCTTTTTTTTCTTTCAGCTTCTTCTTCTGCATCTGCTAAAATCTTTTCAGATTCTTCTTTTGACTTTGCAAAAGAATTAGAATGCATTTTAAGTCTAATTAAAAAACCTACACCAATACCAGCAATTAAACACAAAATAATAAGGATTATCCAAACATAGGTATCAACAGCTGACCCTAACACAACTAATTGCATAATTTCCTCCATTATTAATTTGTTCTTACAATAGTATAAACTATCATTTAAATTATACTTTTTTTTATATATCAAGTCAAGGCAAATGACATTTTTTTTACGTTTCTTAACGGTTAACAAATTCAGTAATATTAAATAAAAATATCCATTTAATACAATAATAAATGGACACATTATATTTAAAGCTTTAAAATATTAATATTTTCGATATCATCTAATAAATCTCAATAATATTATTTTCTTTATGGATTCAAATATTGAATACTTTCTTTTCTTTAAGGTAAGTATAAAGCTTTTTGCTTTAAAATAACTATTTGCTCCTTTTTCAGTTCTAAACTTTCCTATTTTTTGTTTTACCTTTACACCTCTTTGTGATGATTCTACATTATTATTTGTAAATGGTATATTGAAATCTTTCATGAAATATAGTATTTCATTCTTATCATTATCCTTCATTCTTTCAAATAGATTAATTTCA
>JALEQD010000065.1 GCA_022768655.1 Anaeroplasma sp. | reverse complement strand
TTCTGCAAGCTTATCTTTAAAGAAGGTAGTTGTATCTATAGATGAGGATGGTACTAAACATTATGCATATGCATTAAATTCAGTTGAAAACTTCAACTTTAACATGGTAAATGTTATTAATTTGAAATGTTCAAGCTTAGTCATGTCTAACATAGAAACTATTGATAATGATAATTACTTTAGAAATGTATATTTAGATGAATTTGGCTCAATATCATTAATTAAGAGTGATGGTTCTTATTCAATAGGTCAATATGTTGATAAATATATAGGTGATAATTTCAGTGGAATTGAAACTGACTATACTTATAAAAATGGTGTCCAAACAGGAAAAACACAACATTCTGTTTTCTTCTCATATAATGGATATTTAGATGAATTTGGTGAAGAAATTCCATTATATACAATCAAAGCAGACTTTGGAAGTACTATTGAAATTCCAACACCTGCAGTTGAATTTGCATACAAAAATGGTAGAAAGTATTATTTTGGCGGATGGTATAAGGATATAGAATGTACAATTCCATATACTGAAGAGGATGCTGTTATTGGTAATACTAATACACATGTATATGCTAAATGGATTGAGATGTATAATTTCACAGTTGTTGATTCATTTGGAGATGGAATTGTAGAATCATTGAAAAATGGGGAAACAACTTCATATTATACTATTGAGAATACTGAAAACTTTATTGGATTTGCCTATGATAGCTTAGGTGAAAATATGATTTCAACTGATGGAGCTACTATTGGAGGATATTTAATTGCTGGAAATGATATTACAATTTATGCAATATATGGTAATATGAATTATTTAGTAGTAAATAATAAAGATTACTATATTTTAAAGGATAATGATCCTTCTGCAATTAATCTAGAAGGAGAAAAGTATATAATTAAAGCAGATGATAGATATTATGCTTATTATGCATCAGCATTTAGTTCAAAAATGCTTCTTGATTGTTATGGTGAATATAAAGTAACAATAAGAAATGGTAATATTACTAATTACTACATTTATATTGAATCATATAAATCTATAATCACAGGTTATAATAAGATTACTTTATCTAATGTTGATTCAATGGTAGATCTAAATGGCTTTGAGCTATATTTCAATATTTATTATCCTTCAACAACTAATGTTTTAGTTAATGAGCTTCCTTATGGAATTATGGATGATTATGAAATAAATGCATGGGTAGATGAAAATAATAACTATTATTCCTTATCACAAGAAGAAATTGTTACTGGCACTATGAGTGCTTATATTACAACAAATAAATCATATTTTAATTACAATGGTACAATTATTACTGGTTTAAAAACTGATGTTACTATATCATCTGTTTTAGTTACTCCAAGATATAATGAAAACGAAGAAATTGTAACTGAGATTGGTGCATCAGCATTCCTATCAAACAATACTATTTCATGTGTAATATTAAGTGATGGAATGACTAAATTAGGACAAGATTCATTTAAGAATTGTACATCATTAAAATCTGTATATTTTGCTGATAGTGTAGTATCAGTTTCGAAGGATTCATTCTATTTTACATCAGGTAAAAATTATGAGGCTAATAGAGATATAGCTATTGAAATAAGATTCTACTTTACAGAAAATTCTACTTGTGACAAAACGAAATGGTTGGCTTGTAAATGGAATCTTACTAGCAAATATTACAATGAATCATATACTGTTTTAGGAAGTGGAAATTTTAAAAATGCATTCCAAAAATATTCTGGTTCGTTAATGGATATTGTCATTTCACAAATATATTGATTTTATAAGTAATTTAAAACTTAATATAGTAAAACCCCTTATTGGTATAAAATATCATACAAGGGGTTTTATTCTATTTAAATGGGTTCTTTAAATGTTATTAATAATACTATAGATTTTATTGATGTTGATGCAAAAATTAATAAAAGGACAATATAATGAAATAAAACTTGAAAATGAATAGTTATTACAATACACAATAGATTAAAAATATTGTGTATTTTTTTAAAATATTAAATATTGTAATGGTTATTGGCTTAAAAAATGGTATAATTAAAAAAAGGTTTATTTGTGGTGATTTTATGAATTACGAAGAAATGTTTGAATTTGTAAGAAAAACTCTTGAAGATGCTGATTCTCTATATTCAAAAAAGTATTCTTTTAGAAATAGATTTGAACATATTAAAAGAGTATTTAATTGGTGTGAAAGAATATTACCTGATTATCCTTTATGCAATAAAGAGGTGTGCTTGACATCTTGTATTTTTCATGATGTTGGTTATGCAAAGGGTAAGGAAAATCATGCAAATGAAAGTGCAAAGATATTTATCAATTATGCAGTAGAGCATAAATTTGACTATGAATTCACAATGGAAGTAGCTAATAATATTTCTTTACATTCTAATAAAGAATTATTAAATGATAAAAGTACTAGCGAGGAATTAATCTTATTATTAGAAGCTGATCTTTTAGATGAAGAGGGTGCAATTGGAATAGCTTGGGATCTTCTAGGAGAAGGTGCAAAAAATCCAGCATCATATAAAAATGGATTAGATTGCATATATGAGCATTCTGCTCACATATTAAATCAAGACTATATGATTACTCCACTTGCTAAAAAGTATTGGGAAGATAAAAAAGCATTTGTTAAAAGATTTATAGAGGAATTAAGAAAAGATTTATTCATTAGTGAACAAAAGGAGGAACAATAATGGATACAAAAAAGTACACTAAAAATTATTTTGAGGTAATTAATGAACGTTTTTCTTGCAGAAGCTTTACAGCAGAAAAGCTTTCAACTGAGCAGATTCAAATCATTCTTGAAAGTGCGCAATTAGCACCTACTGCATGTAATTTTCAACCACAGATTATTTATGTTGTTGAAAATCCTGTTTTACTTGATAAGCTAAAAGAGGCAACAAGATTTACTTTTGATGCTAAAACAATATTCGTGGTTTGTCATGATAAGAGTAAAAGTTGGCATAGAAGAAGTGATGAAAAGGATCATGGTGATATAGATGCAACTATTGTTGCAACACATATGATGCTTGCTGCTACAGCGCTTGGTTTAGGTACAACATATGTTTGCTCAATGAAGGTAGATTTAGTCAAGGAAATTTTAGATATTCCTGATAATTATGAAATTAATTGCTTGTTACCTGTTGGTTATCCTAAGGATATAGTTCCACATAATACTAGAGTTGATATTGAAGATTTTGTCGTTTATAAGTGAGGGTACATATGAAAAAAAGAATAATATTAATAATAATGCTTCTTATTTTAATGTTATCCTCTTGCGGATCTAGTAGCGGATCTAGTAATGGGTTTTATACTAATAATATTTATGATGATATTATTATTTCAAATGACGAAAAAAAGGTTACTTATGATTTAGATTTATCTTTAGATTGTAAGGATGTAAATGAAGTTACATCTGATGTTGATAATTATGTTGAATCTAATGGCGGAAAAATAAAAAATCTATATGAATATTATAATAGTGAAGATATTTTGATTGATTCTGAAAAGGAATATTATATTCCTATTAATAAATTAAAAGAATTTATTTTAAAATATTTTCCAAAGGATGATTCAAACTCTCGTTATCATAATGAGCTTTTCTATGAGGATATTACAGATAGGTATAATGATTTAGTAAATAAAATATTAATAAAGCAAGAGTCTAAAACATATTATGAAGGATTAATGAGCGAGTGCTCTACTGTATCAGACAAAGTATTACTAAGAAAAGAAATAGATAGTTTAGATGAAGCATTATTTCAATTGAATTCAGAAAAAGAAAATCTAGATTATAAAATTAATTTTGCAAAAGTAACAATTTCCTTTGAATTAGAAGAGGAAGCGGATTATAGTATTTTATATGCCTTATTAGGTATGTTTATATTTGGTAGTATTATTGCTATTACAATTATTATTGTAGTTTGTACAAAAGGAAAAAGGAAAAAAAGATGAAAATAAATATTATTGGTGCAGGACTTGCGGGATGTGAGGCATGCTGGTATTTATCAAAAAAAGGCTATGAAATATGTTTATATGAAATGCGTCCTAAAAAAATGACCTCTGCACATAAAACTGAAAAATTTGCTGAGCTAGTATGTTCTAATTCTTTAAGAAGTGATTCTTTAGAAAATGCTTGTGGAATATTAAAAAAAGAAATGGAAATGCTAGATTCATTGATAATTAAGGCAGCAAGATTACATAGTGTTGAAGCAGGTGGCGCTTTAGCAGTAGATAGAGAGGGATATTCACAATATGTAACTGATTTTATAAAGTCATTATCTAATGTAACTATTATAAATGAAGAAATAACTAATATTGATATATCAATTCCTACAATTATTGCTACTGGTCCATTAACTAGTGATCCACTATGTGAGGAAATAAGAAGAATTTTTGGTTGTGAGGATTTTTATTTTTTTGATGCTCAAGCACCAATTATTTATGCTGATTCTATAGATTATTCAAAGGTATATTTAAAAAGCCGATATGATAAAGGAATTGCATCATATTATAATTGTCCTATGACCAAGGAAGAATTTGATGCATTTTATACTGAATTAATAAATGCTGAAGGTGTAGAACCTAAGGATTTTGAAATTAAAGTATTTGAAGGCTGTATGCCTGTTGAAATTATGGCCAAGCGTGGACCACAAACCTTAACCTTTGGTCCAATGAAGCCTGTTGGCTTAATGACACCTGATGGTAAAAAGCCATATGCTGTAGTACAGCTTCGTCAGGATGATGCCGCAAAGGAATTGTATAATTTGGTTGGTTTTCAAACACATTTGAAATTTCCAGAACAAAAGCGTGTATTTCAAATGATTCCTGGTTTAGAAAATGCTAGATTTGCTAAATACGGAAGAATGCATAAAAATACATATATTAATGCTCCAAAAATATTGAATCCTACTTTTCAAACAAAAAAATATCCTAATATTTTCTTCGCAGGTCAAATTAGTGGTGTAGAAGGATATGTAGAATCTGCAGCATCAGGTATTTATGCAGCAATCAATATGGATAGATACTTAAAGAATAAGGAATTACATGCTTTTTCAATGAAAACTGTTATAG
>JALEQD010000186.1 GCA_022768655.1 Anaeroplasma sp. | reverse complement strand
CATGCCAAGGACAAGCCACACGAAGTTTCGAAGGAAGAACACGTAGTTACGAAAAAAGACGTGGATTTCTATTTTTTCGACAAGGAACCTTCCGCAAAGCAGACAACCTATTTTGTAGATGGGAATGAGGAGATTCCTTATTTCGAGCTGGGTGATTTTCTGGATATGAGGAATGGACTGTATTCCGCCGCAGAAGCAGATAATGTGATTTCCATAAGTAAAAAGGGAAACAATGTTGTCCTTAAGCGGGAAAATGGATATCCATGTAAGATTAATTTTAAAAAGAATACGATTGATTTTATCGATTACAACATGTTTACAAAGAACAGCTTCAGCAATTCGCTTGTAGATATTGTTTCAGTAACAGGAAAAGACACTGAGGGCAATCCGGCATACCTGCAGCGGACAGGGAATGAATACAGCCGGTACGGAAAGGAAATCGTGCTGGATCTGGATGATTATGACATTGACATTATTCGTGCTGGAAAAGGGTATTATGTGCCGCTCCAGACCCTGCTTGACCTCTTCATGCCGTCCATTCCGATTCTGTATAATGGAGAGTCACTCTTCTTTGGAAATGGTTTCTTTACTCCGGATATGGAAAAAACAGGACCCGGTGAAGCTTTCTATTCGAAAGGAGCGAGGAAACGTTCCAAGGAGCTTGCAGAGTACAGCTATAATGAACTGTGCCTTGCACTCGATTTCCATTATGGACTGAAAGAATCACAGCATATTGATTCCTTTAAGGAGCTGTTTTATGAGACCGGATTGGATAAAAAGCTGAAATCAACGAATGGAACTACAGCAGACCGTGCCCTGTACGAGCTGGTCTGTGTGGTATTAGGCGGGGGACATAACGGATTTAGTTCACCATCCAGCTATGCAGGAAGTGATGCCAGGTATGCGGATGGAATTGTCCTTTCCCAGTCACAGACCAGTCTTATCCAGTATATGACGGAATATACGCAGGAAAGAATGAAGGCATTCCCAGAAGGGGTTCCTGGATATCAGGAAGTCGGCAACACGGCGTATGTGACTTTTGATTCCTT
>JALEQD010000033.1 GCA_022768655.1 Anaeroplasma sp. | reverse complement strand
AAATTCCATTAAATAAAATATGATTTAAATCATACTTAATTTCCCAGCAAAAATACTGGGAATGAGTATGCCTTATCATTTATTGGTCTAATCGCATCACAAGTATCTATAATCAATCCAGGCTTTATTTCCATACCATATTTAGATAAGACATTAAAATTTTTAGTTGGTTTTGTAGGTTGCTGCCCTTTTTTTACTTCAATTGGATAAATCGAATTATTTAAAACGTATAAAAGATCAATTTCTTTTTGATCTATGTCCCTATAATAAAATAAATAGTTTTTTGCATCTACATTATGATTATAAAAATTCTTTAATACTTCTGAGACAACAAAAGTTTCAAAGAATGCACAAGCCATAGCACAATCTTCAAGCATTCTAGCATTTGGCCATTTACATAAATATGCACAAAATCCTGTATCCATAAAATATAATTTAGGCGATTTTATTATTCTATTCGAAATATTTGCCATATATGGCTCTAATAGTGTAATAATACCAGATGTTACTAATATTGATAGCCACCTTTTAACAGTTTGATTGTCAATCCCTAATTCTCTTGAAAAAACCTCATAATTAACTTGTTGAGATGTTCTTAATGCTAAATATGACATAAATCTTCTAAATTGCATTTCACTAGATGCAGCGATAAGTTTTAAAACATCTTTTTCAATATATGTATCAAAATATGATTTAAAATACAATTCTCTTTCAGAATTACCAACAACAATATCAGGCATTCCACCTCTAAATATATAATCAAATATTTCGGATTTTGTTTTATACGGTACCAATGAATTATTTGTTCTTTTTAATAATTCTTTAATATCGGGATTAAATAAATTACCATTGATTTTTTGAGATTCAAGTTGGGTCATTGAAAACATATTAAACACAGCCGCTCTACCAGCTAAAGATTCAGAAATGCCGTGTTGTAACTCAAATTGATTTGACCCAGTTAAAACAAACATTAATTCTCTCTTTTTATCTTCTTTAAGCCATTTTTTTCTTTGCTCATCTATAATTATTTTTATTTCGCTTAAAAGATTAGGGGCTTTTTGTACTTCATCAATAATAACAGGCCATGGATGTACTTCCAAAAATCCTTTAGGATTTGATAAAGCAAGTTCACGCTCATTTGTATCATCTAATGTGACAGATTTAAATTTATCACCAAAAATCATATCAACAGTTGTAGACTTTCCTACTTGTCTTGGCCCATATATAACAATTGCTTGAAATGATGATGCCGCACTTCTAATATAATCTTCTATATCTCTTCTTATATACATAATATCAATCCTTTCACCCATATTATAGATTAGATATTAAATAAAAGCAATAAAAAATGCGATAATTCTTGGGCTCAAATAGTAATTTAATCGAAATATATATAGTTTATCCTACAAATTATACTAAATTAAATAAAAAAATATATAAAAACACTTCAATATAAATATAAGTCAACATTTCTGCCTATTTTGTATAATCACTGCCAGGCATCTCGGCAATTGTAGGCCACACCAAAAGGGCCAATCCAATTATGCCGAAGGCTATTTAAAAGCCGATAGGCAAGATATACTTTAGGATAGCTTTATTAGCCTTAGGAATATAATAATATATGTTTTATTATTTGTGCTTACTCTTGGAGAAGCGCTTCTTTATAATTTTTAATCTCCAATTGCTTGGTATAATTCCATTTTACGGATACACTGAGGAACCATTAATTCACGTTTAAAAATAAATAAAAAAAAACAGCAAATTTTTTCACTGACTCAAAATTATCACTATTCAATTGTGGTTTTTTTACCGAAAATATATCAACCTGCTTGATTTCCAGTATCCCTACGGGATAAGAAAGACATGTCAACTTAACTAATTTCAACCATTTTTTGTGTAAATTTGCTTATTTTTATGTTTATTTATCTAGTTGATATAAAAGAAAAAGGCCTTGAAAACATCTGAAAACACGTCAACAAGGCCATTTATTATTATATGTATAATTATTTTGATATAATTTTTTTACTAATTCACCTTCGCAAGCAAGCAAATGCACTCAACATAATTATTAATCCATTATTAAAAAGTAGTATCAAAACATATCAACAAGACTTATTATTTTATACAGATAATTTATAATTCAATTTTTAATCTATTATCAATATAGAATGAAACAATAAATTGCAGATAGCGTTAATAAGTATAAAATTATTACAATACTCTTGGATTCAAATTTACAATCATCTTTTTTTTATGTATAACACCTTAAACTATAACATATTTGTG
>JALEQD010000162.1 GCA_022768655.1 Anaeroplasma sp. | reverse complement strand
TAAAGACTACTTATTATGGTAATCTCTAACTATAAAAGCGAAAAAAAATAGTATTATCGCTAATATTACAAGGTATTCCACCTTGTATATACCTCCATCTTACACGTCCATCGTTTCCTTTAGAGCGTGCGCTTTGTTCATCATTTCCTCCTGCAGTACTTATAGTACCAATTGGTATTATAATGATTAATTTTTGCTTGTCAAATCACCAAAAATACTTAAGAAACTCATTTTTCTCAAATTATTGAAATTATTATTTATTATTTTTTAAAAGTGCTATCTATTATTATCTTTTTTTATAAAATTTAGTTAAAAAAGGTAATTTAAATTTTTTTAACTTTTTTTCATTTTTATATTCAAAATCTAAATCCTTTTCACCAATTTTCATTATATTTACCATAATACCCATCATAAACATGCTTATTACAAGTGTTGAACCACCATATGATATAAAAGGTAGTGTAAGGTGATCTAAATACTAGACCTATATTTGTAAGAACTAAAGAACATATTAATGCTCATTTAATTATTTGCTACATTTCTCTTCTTATTCTAAGAATCATTCAACATAAAATAAAACAATCAGATATCTTTGAAAAAGATATAAATAAGTTCTGGCAAGAAGATATGAGCGCTGAAAGAATTATTAAATCCTTAAATAAATGGACAATAGATAAAATGGATGATGAATATTATAGATTTAATAATATTAATGATAATGATTTATCAATAATACTTAAAGCATTTAACATATCAATTCCTTCTAAGCTTTACAAAAGAGCTGAGCTTAGAAATATAAAAGTAAATATAAAATTATGATTGTAGGTACAAATGTAGGTACATAAAAATCAAAAGAAAAAAATGGCCCAAATACAAGAAAAATCCAGTAGTGATGCGATAAACTACTGGATTTCTTTCGTTATTAACTGGCAAACTCGGGTTATATCATAATATTTAAATAATTTATTCTTCTATTGATTATTCACATTTTATCGCATATAATAATAGTGTCAATGGACGTATATTGCAAGAAATGAAAAGGGAAG
>JALEQD010000130.1 GCA_022768655.1 Anaeroplasma sp. | reverse complement strand
ATTCTTCATCATGCCTTTTACATTCAAATCTTCTAATACTATATAAGATGGTTTGGTTTTCGCTATCTCAGTAGTAGTTTGATGTAAATAATTCTGATGAATATTCGTTAGTCTGTGATTTAATTTTAAAAGTTTTTTTTCTCTTTTTATAATGTTACTTGTTTTACAGTAACTTACTCCTTTCTTGTTTTTCTCATATTTTCTTGATATGGAACGCTGTAACCTGCGTTTTCTTTTTTCTAGTTTCTTAATTTTTTGTGCCTTATTTATGTTCTTATATATGTTTCCATCAGAACATATTACTAAATCCTTAATTCCTAAATCAATCCCAATTCCTTCATTTGATGGAATAGTAGTACAATCTTCATATTCAATACCAACTGTGACATACCAGTTAAGTCCATCATATTTAATACGAGGATTCATGTATTTTACATTTTCAGCAGGTATACGGCCATGTTCTGCAAGTCTTATCCAGTTTAGTTTTTGCTTATTCTTCTTTTTAGAAGCAGAAAATCCTTCCACTTTTACATGGGTGTCTGTAAACTTTATTTTTACATTGTCCTGATAGAACTTTGGCATTGAATGCTTCCTGCTCTTAAATCGTGGAAATTTTGTATATCCTTTAAAGAAATCTCTATATGCTTCACAAGCGTCTTTAATTGCTTGCTTTGTTACGTTGTTTGAAACATTATTCAGCCAAGCATATTCATCTGTTTTCTTTAGTTGTGTGAACTCTTTTCTTAAATCTCCATCAGATATAAACTTACCACCTTTTTTATAATTTTCTTGTTCTCTTCCTAACGCCCAGTTATAAGCAAATCTAGCAGTATTTGCATATTGGAATAATTTAGTCTTTTGTTTGTTATTTGGGATTAACATTACTCTAATTGTTTTTATCATTATCTTCACCACCTTCCTCAATTAATTCTTTTACAAGTTTTCTTGCTTTATTAGCACGTTTACCTTGTAATTTGCAACTGAATACAGTTATTATTTGAACCAAATCTTCGACAAGTTCCTGTTGTTCCGGTTTTTCGGTGTTATCAATTATTTCTATCTCACAATTATATAAACCTGCGATATATTCAACCAGTTCAAAACCAAATCTTAATAATCTATCTTTGTACAAAACCACAACTTTTTCGACTTTATTCTGAGATATTCGTTTAATCAATTCTTTCAATCCTTTTTTCTTATAATTGATTCCAGAACCAATATCACTAATAATCTCAAAAGGCTTTCCTTGTGCGGTTAAGTACAATTTCATATTCTCTATTTGACGTTCTAAGTCATCTTTTTGTTTATTACTTGAAACTCTACAATAACCAATCGTAATCCTATCAAGATTTTGTTTTATATTCATAACTTGATTTAACTGTTCGTGAGAATAATATCTATATCCATTGCTAGATGTATGATGTGGATGAAGTTTTCCATTATTATCCCAATTACGTAACGTCTGTGCTGAAACTCCTAAAATTTTTGAAAACTCATTGATAGAATAGTATTTACTCATAATTAAAATCTCCTTATAATGTTTATACTTTATTCTATCAATATAAGTTATAAAAATCAACACTAATTTATAGCTTTTTATAAGTTATTATTAACTGTTATTCCACCCTCTTCCCATCACGTCATTCTGTGTAATGAATATGATGTAGGAATCCTTGATTTCCTTAAACTTCTGTTTTTCCTTAAGCATCCTTACATCTACCATTGCACTGTGGAACCTTGCACGCTCCGGCACCGCCCCGGCATCCGAACGCTGGACCTCAATATCATATACTTTCCCATCCGCATCCATTGCATAGATATCGTATTGATTAAGTATTCCGCTGCCTCAATATTCCTCTCAAATACCAGGCTCATGAAGTCATCATCAAACAGGCACAGCCTTTCAATGACTTCCAAAGTTTCTTCCGACAATTCCTTTTCTTCTGTTCCCATCGTTTTTCCCCCTTCATTATTTAACATCTGCTGCCCCGATGCTTACTTCGTATTATAATCCATTCA
>JALEQD010000216.1 GCA_022768655.1 Anaeroplasma sp. | reverse complement strand
CAGTTAACTGTTTGATTAATGTTTCCTGTTGCGTAGCACTCTTTAATTACTTGACCAATAGAACTATCATCATCTAAAGCTCCAATTAGACCACCCATATATCCGCACATAGCTCCTGAAAATCCGAAAACATCAGAAGTTACATTCATACTTGAGTTACATAAAGACATATTAATCTTTGTTCCAAAGCCAAGAATACCTCCACCTCTACTGTAAACAGTTATTTCGCCTGATGATGTACAGTTTTTAAATGTAGATTCTGTAGCTTTACCTACAATTCCTCCAGCACCTGTTTTTGACGCTTCTATAGTTCCTTTATAAGAACAATTAGTAAATGTACAATTAATTGCTTGTCCTACTAGACCACCTACATTATCTGAGCCTGAAACATTTCCATCAACAATCTTAATATTAGTAAATGTAGCGCCATTTGCAATAGTAAACAATCCAGTTCCGTAACTATGTGAAGCATTTTGATCGCTTGCTTCTTTTAAATTAATAAAACTAAAACCATTTCCATCTAAATGATGGGTAAAAGGCTTTTCACTATTATAGTTCATATTAGTTTCTACTGAGTTAAAATCAATATCATTAGTTAATTTGAAATATAAATTATTACCTTTTTTTGAAGGCATTGATTTCAAATCATTTATACTTGAAATAAGATATGGATTTGTTTTTGTGCCATCTTGTTTTTCATTATTGCTTTCTGTTGAATTATCACCACTACTAGAATTATCAGTTTTACTATCAGTAATATTAATATTACATGATGTCATAAAAAAAATGCATAAAATAATTAAAGTCAACATTTTACATTTCATTGTTTTTTTCTCCCCATTTTATCTTATTTTTAAATAAATTTTATTATTATTTACGAAACAATTATATCGATAATTTTATCATATTATTAATGATTGTGTCAAAATGAATTGTACAATTATTTGTATTTTCCACATTATTTAATTCATATCATAAAAATCACACCTATTTTATGACATTCTAAAAGAAATAACCATCAGGTAAAATATCGATTCTGGGGTTTCATCCCCTATATTAAAATTCAAAAAAAAGGTCTGATACCTTAATTTCATTGTATCAAACCATCACTTTCAATATGCAAAGATGAACCATTTTAATACAAAATGCAAACACCCTTTCGTTTTTAAAAAACCATGATTTGTTATAGAATGCATCAAGTTAA
>JALEQD010000206.1 GCA_022768655.1 Anaeroplasma sp. | reverse complement strand
GCCCGCCTCGAATGTGTATAATATAATATGTTCGCGCGGTCGTGGCGGAATAGGCATACGCGCACGTTTGAGGGGCGTGTGGGAGACCGTACGGGTTCAAGTCCCGTCGACCGCACCATGCCACCTGGCTTTGGAGACAAGGCCGGGTGGTTTTCTTTTGTCCATGTGCATGCGGCGAAAGCTCTGCGCTTCGCGCCTGACTGCGGCGGAGGGGCCCGGAAGGACTACGCCGGGCGATTGGCGGACGCCCCGGGGCGCTTTTCGTGAAAGGCATTCCGCAAAAAAGGTTCATCACGAAAAGCTGGGGAATATTGGTAGGTGTATTTCACTACCTGGCACGGCTTTGCCGTGAAAAACACGGTGGCGAAGGGGATTGCTGGTTCTGTCACGCGAAATCTCTTCAATCAATAGTTCATTCCCCAAGTTTCCTTGAAGAGCCAAAAGGCGCACCTCGCTTTCGGGATGGATGCTTTGTCCGTCCGGGAAAGCGGGGTGCGCCTGCGACGTGTCTCCCGGTCAGGGAACCTTACAGGGTGAACACGCGGTTTGCGATGGTGAAGAGTATGGTCAGCGAGCACGCGTCCACCAGGGTGGTGATGATGGGGCTGGCCATCAGCGCCGGATCGAGGTGGATGGCCTTGGCCAGCAGCGGCAGCGTGCAGCCGATGGACTTGGCGATGATGATGGTGAAGAACATCGCCAGCGAGACCACGAAGGCCACGTCCTTGTCGTAGGGTGTGAAGAACCAGATGCGGACAAAGTTGACCAGCGCCAGCACGATGCCCAGCATCATGGCCACGCGCACTTCCTTCCACAGCACCTTTCCGATGTCCCGGAGCTCAATTTCGCCCAGGGCAAGGCCGCGGATGGCCAGCGTGGAGGCCTGCGCGCCGCAGTTGCCGCCCGTGTCCATCAGCATGGGGATGCAGGCCGTGAGGGCCACGCCGATGCCCGCCGCCGTGGAGAGCACGTTTTCGAAGTGGGTGATGATCATGCCCGTGAAGGTGGCGGAGATCATCAGGATCAGCAGCCAGGGCAGGCGGTTCTTCGCCAGCGTGAGCACGCTGGTCTTGAGGTATTCGTTGTC
>JALEQD010000213.1 GCA_022768655.1 Anaeroplasma sp. | reverse complement strand
AAAACACTAAGAAAAGAGATAAATCAAATTAGAACTAATATTCATATGTGGTTATATAGATTAACAGATGGAATTAAGAAAATAATTACAATAATATCAAAAGAAATAATGCAAAAATTATATCCAAAAAGATATCCAAGAAGGAGAGATTTATTTACAGTAATGAATGTTCCTTTTAGAATGGCATGATTTTGGTGTTTTTTGACATGAATTAAAAAATGAGAAAAAAAACATATTGTTTTTACAATTTCACATTATAATTTTATTGAAAAATATTAATGAAAAATATATAATTAAGTTGTAAAAAATAAAGAAAAGGAGAAAGAAAAAAATGAAATATAAATGTTTAGTATGTGGTCAAGTTTTTGATGTACCAGAGGGCGAAGAGCCAGTATGTCCTGTATGCCATGTTAAGGGTGATAAGCTTGTTCCTTATGTTGAAGAGGAAATGTCATGGCCAGCAGAGCATGTATTAGGTGTTGCTAAAGGTGTTGATTGTGAAATTGTTGAAGGCTTAAGAAATAACTTCAATGGTGAATGCAGTGAGGTTGGTATGTATCTTGCAATGGCAAGAGTTGCTATGCGTGAGGGATATCCTGAGGTTGCAACAGTATTAAAGGAAATTGCATTCGAAGAAGCAGAACATGCTGCTAGATTTGCTGAAATGCTTGGTGAGCTAGTTACTTCATCAACTGAAGAAAACATTAAGAAAATGCTTAATGGTGAAAATGGAGCTTGTCATGGTAAGATGGCAATAGCTAAGAAGGCTAAAGAATTAAATTTAGATGCTATTCATGATTCAGTTCATGAAATGGCTAGAGATGAAGCAAGACATGGAAAAGCATTGATTGCTTTATTAAATCATTATTTTAATAAGTAATATTAGAGAAACTGTTAAATCTTGGTTTTTAAACCTTGAATTAACAGTTTTTTTTCTTTTTCTTTCTAATAATATTCAAAAATAATATTTATATGATATACTTAAATTAAGGATGGATTACGTATGGATAATATAAAAATAATAGAAATTAAAAAAAGCGTATTTGCTGATAATGACATAGAGGCAAATGAATTACGCGATGAATTGCAAAAAAAGGGTGTATTTTTACTTAATTTAATGTCATCACCCGGAAGTGGAAAAACAACAACTTTAATCAAAACACTCAATGCATTGAAAAATGATATAAGTATTGCTGTTATGGAAGCGGATATTGATTCTGATGTAGATGCGAAAAAAATATTTGATGCTACTGGTGTTCAATCGATTCAATTACATACTGGCGGAATGTGTCATTTAGATGCTGAAATGACAAAGCAGGGTCTTGATGGATTGGATATGAATAAGGTTGATCTTGTAATTTTAGAAAATGTAGGAAATTTGGTTTGTCCTGCGGAGTTTGATACAGGATCA
>JALEQD010000070.1 GCA_022768655.1 Anaeroplasma sp. | reverse complement strand
CTTTTCATATACTAAATTAAATGTATACTCAATAGGTAATGCTTCAGCATTAAACATAATAAGCATACCATAATATCTTAAATCTATTGTGTATAAATCATTACCATTAGAATCAGTTTTTTGTCCCTCTGTTTCTTTTACACTTAAATATTTAGAAATATCATCTAAGTATTCAAAACCATCAAATTTATAATTAAATCTGTATCTTGGAGTTAACTGATTACCATTTACATCCTCACGAGCATAGCCCATTGAAAGAGCACCAGAGCCTGTACTATCAAGTTTAAATCCACTATCAGTATTAACATTCATAACAGCACCATCTCTAATTACACTAACATAATTAGAAATTTTTCCTGAAACAAATTTATCACTAGTTTTAGCATCTAGGAATGGATCTCTTTCAGTTAATATATGTGTATATGTAACTTCGCTTCCTTCTTCTGGTTTGATAGTATAAGTAACAGTATATACCATTAGTTCATTTGCATTAATTGTATAAGATGCAGAAATTTCAACAGTTGCATTATCTGATACTGTAAATGTAGTTAAATAATTTGGTTTTCCATTAGAATCTTTTGTAATTAAATCATCTAATGTATATCCTTTACCATATTTTATTAATGTGTTTGCTACTCTATTTGTAAATGTAACATTTACGATTTCTCCAGTGTAATCAACCATTGTTACATTAGAAATAGTTGTACCAGTTGCAGCTGCCTTTTTAAATTTAACCTGATAAATTATTTTGCTACCAAGTTGAATTTGTAATGTATGCTCACCCTTAGAAAGACTATTAGAAATTAACAAATCAACAAGTGCTGTACCACTGCCCCATACTCCATTAGTAAATTTATTATTATTAACAACTATTGAACTTGTAATAGGCTCATGATAATTTGTTTCACCGTCAATTGTAATATATGGATCTAAATTAAATCCATCTGGTAGATTAGTTGTATTAAAGCTTAAAGTTAATCTACCACCTACTGCATTTACATATTCTCCAGTAGCATCCCATAATTTAGTATTTCCATCTACTGTAGGACCTGAAGCTGTAACGCTAGTTCCTTCATTTACCTCAACACTAGTTAAATCTAAAGCTATCTCGCTTGTTAAGTGTAGAGATACTGTATATACAGCATACACTGTTCTATCCTCGGCATAAACTGTAATAATAGTATTTGCATTAGGACTTCCTTCTGTAACTGTTAATGTATTTGAATCATATTTATTTAATGAATCACCATCATTAAAGAATGTAGCAGCATATGATAATTCATAGCTTCCGGCTGTAGTATTAATTTTATATGGTAAATTTGTTCCATCACCATTTTTAGGTAAATAGAAATCAACAGTTTTACCCTTTAAATCAATTTCTGAAGATGGTGTAGTTATAATTGTATTAGATCCATCTGTACTTATTAATTCTAATTTGAAAATACTTGTCGCAATTGATTTCTTTAATTGCTTCATCTCAACATAGAATGCTTTATTAACAGATCCATCTGGAGTATTAGGCATACTTACTCCATCAACAATACTTGTTCCACCTCTCCAGCTATCACTTTTTTTATCAGATAGAATGTATTGTCCACTAGCATTTTTTTCATACTCTGGATCGAAATTTGATAGATTGATATTATCAGGAACAAACTGACCATTTAAAATACCAGCACTACTTGACATAGCATAAATACCATAACCATCAGTAGATAATGGGAATCCTAAATGATTCATTAAATTGATGAAATATTCATTATTTATTGAGCCATCAGCATTAATAAATTGATATTTTTCATCAAATGATTCTAAAATTGTTTTCATCTTAGAATCTAAAAGCTTATTAATTGTTTGATTTACATAAAAATCTGTACCAACATATGCAGCAATCAATTTATTCTTTAAATCTTTACCCATATTTTCACTTGTTAAGCTTACTTTTTTCATAACCTCATCAAAGAATACAGAATCAACATTACATATTGTAGCTATAGATTTATTAATTGAATTTGTCTTTGAATATGTATCAATTAAATCTTTAAATGAAGTATCAGAAGCGATTAATATCATATTAATAATATTTTTGATTTTATCTATATCTAAGTATGAATATAACATTTTATCAGGATGTGAAGCATCACCATTATGTACAGCATATAATAATTTGATAATTTCTGCATATGGATTAGAATTTAATGTAGGGTTAGTTGTTATACTTTCAAATAGGTTATATTTATTCAAATAATTTCTATAGGAATCATATGAGTTAAATTTAGTAGCTAAATTACCATATGCATTATTAATTCCTATATTAGCATAAGAATCTACTGCTGAATAATAATTAATATTTGTTAATGAAGGACTAAATCCAGTTGAATAAGAAATAGTATATGAACCCTTTGTTAATGATACAAAATAATATCCATTTTCATTTATATTAATTGAATATGTTTTACCATCTGTACTATTATTGAAGTTTATTATACCAGTTGTATTTGATGTTGATTCAAATGATAATAAAGAATCATATGTCAAATTAAAGCTTATTTGAGATGTATTATCATGTTTTAAGATAATTGAATATATTTTAACACTTGCATTAAAATTTATATAATATGTAGTATTAGTCTCAAGGTCAGCTTTTTTATATGTAGCTTTTTCAGAAGAAGTTCCTACAGCTCCAGTAGGATTTTTACTACTAATACTATCTGAAACCCATAAATATCTTGCTTCATTTTTTGAATTTGAAGCCCATATAATTTCAATATTAGGATTAATCATACCATTTGTTTTAAATTCTATATACAAATTACCCGATGCGCTACCACCAGTAGTAAAGCTATCAGTATTTACAGTAAGATAAGTAGTTTTTGAGGCGTGGAAAGAAAAACCATTTAGTGTAAAATCAATAGGAGTTGTACTGTGTTTTGATCTTTCATTATTAAAATCAGCTATATTTACTTCATAAGATGTAGCTAATCCTGAATTATTAGATTCAACACTACCAACCTTGTTTGAATATTTATCAGCTAAAATATATTTATCTAATTCATTAGTACTATATGCACTAAAGCCTTGTAATAATTTTGAAAAATCAGTATTTACTTTATTTCTATATTGTGTATAACTACTATTTGAATTATACTCACATAAATATGTCAAATCATTATAAGAAGATAATGATAATGCTGAACTACCATTTAGTTCAATATAGAAAGGCGTTCCCATCGAAATAGGTGAAAAGACATAATCTGTTTGTGCTTGCTTTGAATCAAACGTTCCAATAACATTATCATTAGAATCATAAGCCTTAAAGAACGAATTTACCTCTTTACTACATGAACCAGACAAACCAAAATTAATAATATTTTGATCGTTATATGTAATTCTAATATTTGAATTTGAATTATGAACATATAATTTTGATGAATCATAAATAAATTGATCAAAAGAATACCAGTTTGTATTATCACAGGATATTGCCACAATAGCTAAATCAGTTATATTAGAAATTGTTATTTCTTCATTATTGATTCCATTACAAGTTTTTTTTGTAGGTGAAGTTTCACTCCATTCGATTTGATATCCTGCACTTTCCAAATCTGATGTTCTTTTGAAAGTTGCACTTCCCGAAGTTGAAGTTGTATATGCATTAATATATAAAGTATTTGATAATCCTTGTACTGTTAGTTGACCACCATTTGATACTTTTAATGCATATGGATATTCGGAACTACCAGTTTCAATCTGATTAACATCACCTGATACCTTAATTTCAATTCCATTTGATAGCGTAACGCTAGCATTATTAGAAATATTAGACAATTTCAAAGAATAAATTGAGGTATTAACAGGTACTGACATTGTTAATGTTTTAGCCTCTAAATCAGCATTTGAAATATTATCAAATGAAATCAATGATATGTTACTGCTTAGTGATTTATTTGTACTATTAAATGATAAATTTCCAGATCCTGATGCTATAACATCTAATTTCACTGTTGAATTTGCGGGTATTGTAACATCAACAGTTGAAGCATTTTTTGCATAAGCATTAGCTTGATACAAATTGCCATCAAATTTTTGATTATCAAGCTTAATTATGAAATCATTTCCAAATGTAAAATCACTATTTGTCACTGATACTTCATAAGATAATAAATTTTGAATTTTTGTAATATAATCGCTTATTTTACCTTCATTTGCATTTTTTAGTATTTCTTCAATATCAGCATTTGTAAGATCTGTATGATTATTTAAATAATCTAATGCAAATGTATCAATATAATCATAAGCAATATCCTTCTCATAATAATCTTTAAACCATTGATATAAAGTATTTGGCAAATCATTAACATAATAATAGTAACCATACTTCTGATTCAATAAATAATCAATGACTTGATAATAATCCTGTTTAGAATCTGTTGCTAGTAAGATTATTTTTTCCTTATTATCTAATGTATTAACAATACCATTTCCTCTAGCAAGTAAATATTCCTTGATTTTTCTATAAGTTGTACTATTATAGTTAATACTTATAGCAATATTATATGTACTTGATGTATAAGGAACATAGCTAATCATTTTATTAATTAGATTACTATCATTTGCTAAAGCATTAAAATATGAAGATTGAATTGTTGTATTAACATTTGTTGTACCACCTGAAATGAAGGTCTTTGTTAAAGCGTTCATTACAATTCTTTGACCTTCACTATCTTTTAGTAAGTAATTGTTTACAACCTTTAAAATAATGTTTTGTTCATCAGTATCTGCAGCACCATTAGATAATCCTTTAGTTCTTTTTCCATCAAGCATTACTAAATCGGAAACAGAATAATCGATATATAATGTAGTAACAACACCATAGCCATTATCCTTTTTTGCAGTCAAAAAGGCACCATATGTTTCCCATTGGTCTTGTTGATAATAAATACCTGTTATTAATGATGCAGAAACATATGAGAATAATACATCTTCTTTTTTCCATGATTTATTATCATTTCTAACATTGTTATATGCTAAACCATATTTTATATCATAATTATGAGTTGTAGTGCCTACAGTTGAATAATTATAGCCATTTACTATTAAATACTTGGAAGAATCTTCAACAGTATTTTTCTTTAATACATACATATTATCGTCTGATTTTTTGGTAATAATATCGCTTGAAACCCATTGGCTTTGATTAGACTTACCATCACCAACATCATTCCACATAAATTCATAAATTGTTGAATTATCAGTGTTTGATATAAGCTTAGATAAATGACTTTCATCTAAATCAATATATACAGGAACATATCTTTGTGTAGTTCCTGATGAATTATTATCAAATAAAGGAAAATATCTATTTGATGCACCACCTGCTTTTGATTCAGATGTAGTTTCAGATGAATTCCATAATGTATTTGATTTTTCGTTAACATATGGACCATAATAATATGTTTTTGCATAAGTCTTTCCATTTGCCGTATATGAATTTGAGACATAATCATCTGGAGTATATATATATCTTGTTTGAATAGTTGCTTTTTTGTCTGTCGCTCTATATTTACCATTTCCAGTTGTAATAGTACCATCATCATTTACAGTAAAAGTGTTTCCTGATGGACTATCATTAGATTGATATGTATTTCTGTATTCTGTTGCTAAAGCATAAATACCTTTATGAGCAAGGTTATTAACATCATAAACAGTACCCATTTTTGATTCTAGATAGTTTTGAACATCTTTATTATGCTTAATTGTATTCCACAAATCAATTTTTGATGTATTATCT
>JALEQD010000068.1 GCA_022768655.1 Anaeroplasma sp. | reverse complement strand
GTCAATACTAGAGACAAAAGCATCTGTAGTATTGAGTGGAACAAAGGTAACATATAGTTCTTTAAAAGGATTATTAAATGTTATTTAACTAATAGTCTATCAAGAAATTAAATGGTTAGCTATTCATAGCAAGGTGTAGGTAACTTACCATAACTATTTGGTTTACTATCTTCTAGATAGATGATAGAAGTTAGGATCTTATGACTTAAGTCATGAGAGGTTCAATTGTTAGAACAATAATTATTATTATAAGCATAGAATACATTGTTGTATCTATGCTTTTTATAGTTATATTAACGAAAAATTTTCTTTTTTATTTATATGGTCAGTGTTATAATTAAAATATAAATATGGTCTTAAAGGGGAGAAATTATTATGGAAAATTTAAATATATTTGATGAAGAAATTTATAATGCTATTAATGATGAGCTTAATAGACAAAGAACTCATATCGAATTAATAGCATCAGAGAATTTTGTATCTAAGGCAGTGTTAGAGGCTCAAGGCTCTATTTTAACAAACAAATATGCTGAAGGATATTGTGGAAAAAGATATTATGGTGGCTGTGAGTATGTAGATGTTGTTGAGAATATTGCGATTGAAAGGGCAAAAAAGCTTTTCAATGCAAAATTTGTTAATGTTCAACCACATTCAGGTGCATCAGCTAACTTAGGTGCATATGCTGCAATTATTAAACCAGGAGATAAGATTCTAGGAATGAGTCTAGATGCTGGTGGACATTTAACACATGGATACAAGGTTAATTTTAGTGGAAAATTCTATCAAGCCTTCAATTATGGTCTTGATGAATCAGGTTATATTGATTATGAGCAGGTTAGAAGCTTGGCTAATGAAATTAAACCTCAGGTAATTGTTGCTGGAGCATCAGCATATCCAAGAATTATTGATTTTAAGAAATTCAGAGAAATAGCTGATGAGGTTGGAGCATATTTGATGGTAGATATGGCACATATTGCAGGTTTAGTTGCTGCGGGCCTACATCCTAATCCACTTGATTATGCTGATATTGTTACAACAACAACTCATAAAACATTACGTGGACCACGTGGTGGTATGATACTAACAAATAATGAAGAAATAGCTAAAAAAGTAAATAGCTCTATTTTCCCTGGATGTCAGGGTGGACCTTTAATGCATGTTATTGCTGCTAAGGCAGTTGCATTTAAGGAGGCCTTACAGCCTGAATTTATAGAATATGCAAATCAAATAATTACTAACTGTCAGACTTTAGCTAATGAATTAACTAAGCTTGGCTTTAAGCTTGTTTCTGGTGGTACAGATAATCATTTGATTTTAGTTGATGTTTATGGAAGTGTTGGTGTTACCGGTAAGAAGGCAGAAAATATTTTACATTCTGTAAATATTACTTGTAATAAAAATGCTATACCTAATGATACTCAAAAGCCTACTATTACCTCAGGCATTCGTTTAGGTACTGCTGCCATTACAACACGTGGCTTTAAGGAAAAAGAAATGGTTAAGGTTGCTCATTTAATAAATGATGCATTAAGAAATAAAGATAATGAAGAAGTATTAAATCGTGTAAAAAATGAAGTATTAGAATTAATGAGTCATTATCCATATTTAGAAGATTAATTTAAAGAGGTGAAAAAATGATTGCTAAGACTCGAGAAATTGAAAACACTCGCAGATTAACAAATAGTCTACCACTGATTCGTTATGTTGATCCAGATTACACATATTATGCAATTACAAATGCTAGATGTTCAACTGGAGAAGTATTTGTAAAGCCTGGTGATTATGTTAAGGTAGGGCAGCAAATAGGAATGAGAAAGGGACCTTTCTTTGAACAGCCTATACATTCTACAGTAAGTGGTACAGTTGTTGGTACTGTAAAGAAATTTCATAGAAGTGGAAAGCTTACAGAATTTATTCAGGTAAAAAATGATAAAAAAGATGTATTTGTTGATACTGCTATTGAAAGAACACCAGAAGAAATTGCTAAGCTAACTCGTGAGGATTTTGTTAGAATAACTAAAGAAATGTCATTAGTTGGTTTAGGTGGAAGCTCATTCCCTACATATATTAAATTTCAAACAACAGATCCAATTGACACAATTTGTATAAATGCTGTTGAGTGTGAGCCTTATCTATCAGCAGACCATAGAATTATCATGGAATTTCCTTTTAGAGTATATAGAGGAATTAGCTATGCTATGCAAGCATTTAATGCAAAGCGTGCTGTAATATGTATTAAGAGTAAATATCAGGATTTATACGACTGCTTAACTGTTGCTAAAAGAAGATTCCCTGATTTAAATGTAGAGGTAAAAAGAGTAGGAAATTATTATCCACAGGGCTGGGAGCTTGAATGTATTAAAACAGGCTTAGGTATCAAGGTTCCTGCAGGAACACTTCCAGCAAAGCTTGGTGTAATGGTGTTTAACGTTTCTACAATTGTAGGATTATATAAAGCAATTCGTTATAATCTACCTGTTATTAAGCGTAATTTTACATTAACAGGAGATGGAATTAATTATCCATCTAATTATCGTTTACGTATTGGAACGTCTCTACAGGAAATAATTGAGCAATCAGGCGGATATAAGGGCGATGAAAATAAGGTTATGATTTTAGGTGGCCCTATGATGGGTGCTAACCTTGTTCGTGATGATGCGGTAATAACTAAAACCTGTACATCATGCATTATTTTGAATGAGCATAAAGAGGTAGAAGAACCTTGCGTTCGCTGTGCTTCATGTGTTTATTCATGTCCAGCGGGATTACAGCCTGTTGCGATTATGCAAGCAGTTAAAAATAATGATAAAGAAGCATTAAAAAATAAGCTAAATATTAAAGCTTGTATTCTATGTGGTATGTGTTCATACACATGTACATCAAAAATTCATTTAACTGATTATTGCCGTAAGGCAAAGAAATTGGCATTATAGGAGGAAAGAATATGAGATTAGTTCCACAATCTTCCCCATACATTCGTAAAAATGTTTCTGTTAAGAGAATGATGTTAGATGTTATTATTGCATTAATGCCAGTTACCTTATTTGCGATGATAATGAATGGATGGAATGGAATATATGTATTTATGATTTCAATTATTACAATGCTAATAATTGAATTATTGTGCCATATGATTATAAAATGGCCAAGTGGTATGAAAATTAAGGAGCTTTTTAGTAAAGAAGGCTTTTTAAAGGTTAAAAATACTTATACTGTTAATAATATTACAGCTCCAATTATTTCAGCATTAATTTATGCATTAATATTACCTGCAGGCTGTAATGGCTACGTAGTATTTGTTGGAGCAGTATTTGGAATGCTGATTGGCAAAATGGTGTTTGGTGGATTAGGTAGTAATATATTTAATCCAGCGGCAGTTGGAAGAATATTTGTAACTATATGCTTTGGTTCAACAATAAATGAATCAAATGGCTATGACGCTTTAGCAGGTGCTACTCCTTTAGGATTTACTAAGGGTGATTTAACTGCTACTGGTGGATATTCATTACTTGATTTATTCTTAGGAAACATACCTGGATCTATGGGTGAGGTTTCTGTATTAATGATTTTAATTGGTGCAGTATATTTATTTGCTAGACGTTCAGCTGATTTAAGAGCTGCATTAAGCTATTTCTTAAGCTTTGCGTTTATAATGCTATTTGCTTGTGTTGGTGCTAGTGCTCATTATAATAAAGGCAATGTAGGAACAATGTGGTTGTATCAATTAATGAGTGGTGGATTATTATTTGGATGTGTATTTATGATTACAGATCCAATAACATCACCTACAAGTAAATTTGGTAGAGTTGTATTTGGTTCTATTGCTGGCTGCATTACAGCATTAATTCGTGTTTGTGGTGCATATCCTGAGGGAGTTGCATTCTCAATTTTAATTGTGAATATGCTTGCTCCATGTATTGATTATTTAATGAGAGGTAAACCAAATACTTATACTTGGAAGCAATGTGTTGGATTAGCTTCTTTAGTAGTAGTAGTTACTCTTATTGTAACTGCTTCTGTGATGGGAGGTTGGTTCTAATGAAAAGAAATTTAAAAATAGCAGGTGTGCTTGCATTAATTGCAGTAATATGTGCTTTAGCAATCGCTGGTATGAATATGGTTACTAGTGGTATTATTAAAGCAAATACTGAAAAGACAGAATTAAAAACATGCCAAGCAATTTTTTCAAGCTATGATAAGGATAAATCAGAAGAAATGACTTCATCAAATGAAGCTATTACAAAAAAGGTTTTAGCTAAGGATTCAAATGGTAATGAATTAGGCTATTTATATACTGTAACAGGTAAGAATGCATATGGTGCTATTACAATAATGGTTGCGGTAAAGGATGATAAGGTTTTACAGGTTGAATTCTTAGAAAATGGACAATCATTTGCTTCAACTGTTACTTCACATGTTCAAAATTCCTATCCTTCAAGCCCAGATGATTCTGTTCATGTTGGTGCTTATAAAAAAGAAGAAGCATCAAATATTGGATCATTATCTTCAAGTGAAATTGATGGTATTGATACAGCCTGTGGAGCTACATATGGAGCCAAGCTAGTTAAAGAGCTTGTAAATATTGCTTTACAAGATGCAAAGGGAGGTAAGTAAAATGTCAAAAGAAAAGGTTTCTTACAAAAAGACATTCCTTGCCGGAATAATTACAGAAAATCCTGTATTTGTGTCTTTATTAGGTATGTGTCCTACTTTAGCAACTACTAAGTCAGTTGAAGCCGCATTTGGTATGGGCTTATTAGTTATTTTAACCTTATTAGGATCAAACTTATTAATTTCATTGTTAAGAAAAATTATTCCTTCTGAGGTTAAAATCCCTTGTTACATTATAATTATTGCTACATTTGTTACAATAATTAAAATGTTAACTCAAGCATTTATACCTGCATTATATGATAGCTTAGGAGTATTTATCTCATTAATCGTTGTAAACTGTATTATTTTAGGTAGAGCAGAAGCATTTGCATCAAAGAATGGACCTGTAGCATCAATTGTTGATGCATTAGGTTCTGGAATAGGCTTTACAATGGCAATTTGTATTATTGCATTCTTTAGAGAATTAATTGGTACTGGTGCATTATCAATTGGTGTATATTTCCCACTTAATAAAGCATATTTTTTACATATTTTCCCTGAAAAATATGCGATTAGCCTATTTGTTCAATCTGCAGGTGGTTTCCTAACACTTGGATTAGTATTAGCTTTTATGGCTTGGTTTAAAAATAGAAAAGAAGCTAAGAAGGCTTTAGAAGAAAAAGCAAGAATTGAAAAATTAAAAGCTCAAAAGGCTTTAGAGCTTGCTGAAAAGAAAAAAATGGAAGCTTTGAATAAAGCTGAACCAGCTAAGGAGGCTATATAATATGAATTGGATTGTTGCATTTTTATTAGGTATATTAAATGCTATGCTTATTAATAACGTTACTCTTTCAAGATTTTATGGTATATGCCCATTCTTAGGCGTATCTAAAAAATCCTCTGCAGCAATTGGAATGGGAGCTGCTGTAGTAATTGTAATATTAATTGCTTCATTAATTTGCTGGCCAATATATTATTTTATATTAGTTCCGGCAGGTATTCCTTTTATGGATACAATTACTTATATTTTAGTAATTGCTTCTATTGTTCAATTAATTGAAATGATAATAAAGAAATATTCACCTTCTTTATATAAAGCATTAGGTGTATATCTTCCTCTTATTACAACAAACTGTGCTGTATTAGGTGTAGCACAAGGAAATACAGATCAAGCATTAAGCTTTGGTGATTCACTTGCCAATGCAATAGGTACTGGCTTGGGCTTTGCATTAGTAATTTTTGTATTTTCTACAATTCGTTATCGTCTTGATGCCGCTAATACACCTAAGGCATTTAAGGGTATTCCTATCGCATTAATTACTGCTGCTTTGATGGCAATGGCATTCTTAGGATTAAGTGGATTAATTTAATGGAATTTAATATTTATACAATTCTTGCAATAGTATTTGTTATTTTATTAGTAATAATTTTTATTGTTACTTATATATTAAACAAAAATACTGCTGTTCCAGAGGGTTGTGAAAATATAAAAATTAGCGATGAGAATTGTAGTGCCTGTGGCAATTTAGATTGTAGTATAAAAAAAGGCATTGATTTGAAGAAAATAGAAGAAGAACTTAAGGAGGAAGAAAAATAATATGGAAATTTTATGGGCTGTATTAATTTTAGGTGGTTTAGGCTTATTATTGGGTCTTGGACTTGCTGTAGCATCAAAGGTTTTTTATGTTAAGGTTGATACAAGAGTTGAGGATATAACTGCAATACTTCCAAATGCTAATTGTGGTGCATGTGGATTTCCAGGATGTGCTGGTTATGCTGAGGCAATTGTGAATCAAACTGCAGAAAGCTTAAGCTTATGTAAGCCAGGTTTAAAATCTGGTAAACCAGAAGCAATTAGAAAATATTTGGATGAGCATCCAAATGATGATGGATCTGTAAATCCTATTAAACTTAAATAATATTAATTACAAATAATAACAATTTATTTACAAGTAAATTGTTATTATTTTTTTTGCTTTAATTTTGTATAAAAACGATTGCTTTCATTTTGTTCTAATATATAGTATAATTATGAAATAAAGCGCGATTAAATAAGGAGATGGTTTTGTGATTGAACTAAAGAACGTCAATAAGTTTTATAATGCAAATGGTATTACAAATCTCGGCTTAAGAAATATAAACTTGGAATTAAATAAAAATGAAATAGTAGCAATTACAGGTGATTCTGGTAGTGGAAAATCAACACTACTAAATGTAATTACAAAAATAGATACTTTTGATGAAGGAGAAATATATTATAAAGGAAATGAAACATCTTATTTTTCTATTTCAGATATGGATGATTTTAGAAAGAATAAGGTTGGCTTTATTTTTCAGAATTATAATATTATTGATTCTTATACAGTATTAGAAAATGTAATGGTTCCTCTATTATTACAGGGATATTCTAAAAAAGAGGCAAGAAAAAAAGCACTTGTATTAATTGAACGAGTTGGCTTAAAGGATAGATTTAAAAATAGAGGTAGCAAGCTATCTGGCGGTGAAAAGCAAAGATGTGTTATTGCCCGTGCACTAGCATCAGATTGTGAAATACTTGCATGTGATGAACCTACAGGAAACCTAGATAGTAAAACAGGAAAAGAAATTATAGAATTAATAAAAGAAATCAGCAAGGATAAGCTTGTATTAATTGTTACGCATGATTATTCATTAGTTGAAAACATTGTAACAAGAAAAATTAGATTATCTGATGGTGAGGTCGTTGAGGATACTAAATTTGTTAAGGTAGAAAAAGAAGAAGATGAGATTCTTGATTTAGACTATAAGCCTATCAGCAAAAAAATTAAGTTTAAGATAGCTAAAAATAATGTATTATTTACACCTAAAAAAACTATTTTTACTTGCGCAGTATTTTTTGTCATTTTCTTTATCACATTATTTTTATTTCAGTTTTCAATTTATTCAAATCAAGCCTTAAATGTTAATAATCCATATAAAAATAAACAAAATGATAGATTATATGTTTATACAGAGGATAAAACCCAAATTGATATTGATGATATAAAATCAATTACCGATAATTATGTCATAAACCCATTTTTTGAAGATGAAAGTATTTCCTTCGAAATATCAAATGATAATGATAGATCAAATATTAATTGCTTATATTCCCTATATCCAAAGGATTATAAGCTAATTGATGGTAAATTACCAGAAAATGATTCTGAGGTTTTATTTATTATTCCAAATAATAGTATGACAGATTATGAGCTTATCAAGGATTATACTACTTTAACCTTTGCTAATAACAAATATAAAATAAGTGGATTTGCAAAATCAAGTAGTATTACGCAATGTATGATAGGTTATTCTAGCAAATTGTCAAAGGATCTTTTACTTAGCACTGAAATTAACATTAGTGTTAAAAGTGACGATTTAATTACAATACAACCAATTAATTCTGATGTTGAAAAATTAACATTAATATTTCCTAATAGCTATAAAGAAATAATAAATGATATTGAAATATCTATAGAAATTGAAGGTATTTATCATTATTCTGATTATGTTATAGAATATAGTGATGATCCATATATTCAAGCTAAATGTAATTACAAAAAAATTCTAACTGAAAATGTATTTGAGGTAAGTGTTTATGAGGCAAATACAGCAAAGATTAAAAATAAATTAAATAGTCTTGGATATGAAGTAGATATTCCTTCTAAATTAGATGTTGGTGATGATATATTAACATTTATGAGTAATCTTTATGGTTATTTAACAATTTTTATGTCTTGCTGCTTGTTGGTTATTGTGTTCTTTATTACATATTTTATTCTTTCAAAAATATATTCATCTAAGAAAAATGATTATGAAATATTAAGAACATTAGGTGTTACTCAAAAGGATATGAAGACAATAGTAAATTATGAGGTGTTTATTGTTGGATGTACAGGATTAGTATTAGGCTTTATAATTGCATTTATTTTAATGCTTTTAATTCCAAGCATTAATATTTTACTTCCTATTAAATTTTTAACATTTGTTATTTATATTTTAGTATGCTTATTCTTTATTTATAAAATAGCACATAGATTTAATAAAAAATTATTTAAATTTAGTGTTATAGCTAGCTTGAAGGGAGATGATTTCTTTGATTAAAATTGAAAATTTAAATAAGTATTATAACAAATCAAAGAATAATGAAATACATGTTATTAATAATGTATCATTTGAGCTTCCTTCTACAGGATTAGTATGCTTTATTGGTAAAAGTGGCAGTGGTAAAACAACACTTTTAAACACACTAGGTGGTCTAGATAAGGCTAATAGCGGAAAAATAACATTTGATGATTTAGCCTTTAATAAATACAATATGAAAAAAATTGATTCTTTTAGAAAAAATAATATTGGATATATTTTCCAAAATTATTTATTAATTGAAGATAAATCAATTTATGATAATCTAAAGATTGCTTTAGAGGTTATAGGTATTTATGATCAGGAAGAACAGAAAAAAAGAATAGAATATGTATTAAAATCAGTTGGATTATATAAATTTAGAAAGAAGCTAGCAAATAAATTATCTGGTGGACAACAACAAAGAGTAAGTATTGCAAGATGCTTACTAAAAGAATGTAAGATAATTATTGCTGATGAACCAACAGGTAATTTAGATAGTGAAAATACTATTGAAATAATGAATATTTTAAAAAAAATATCAGAAAAAACATTAGTATTAGTTGTTACTCACAACAAGGATGTCGCAAGCTTTTATGCTGATCGTATGATTGAGCTTTCAGATGGAGCAATAAAAAATGATTCAAACGGAAATAATAGTGGCTCATTAAATATTTCAAATGATAGACAAATATATTTGAAGGATTTATGCGAAGAACAAATTTCAAATGATAATATATCAATAAGCTTATATAAAGAAGATAAAGAGGAAAAGGTCGATATTAGAATTGTTGTTAAAAATGGCACTATTTATTTAGATTCCTCACAGCCTTTAGTTTTAGCAAAGCAAAGTAATGTTGAATTTATTGATGATCATTATAAGCATTTAGAAAAGGAAGCATTAAAGGATTTTGATTTTGATATTTCGTTTTATAACGACAATAAAAAGAAACCATTCTTTTTACTATTATTTCAATTACTAAAAAGAGCATTTCAATCATTTTTTAATGTTAGAAAAAGAGAAAAGATATTCCATGTTATTTTCTTTTTTATCGGTATTATTTTGGCAGTATGCATGATATCATATGCTAATTATTCTGTAATCAATGATAAGGATTTTTGTAAGGAAAAGGATGTTTTTTATATTACATCAACTGATAAACCAACATATTTATATGAGGATATAGATAGAACATCAGTAAGAAATATTATTAATGATGGATTAATTTTAAATGTTTATGATGGAAAAGAAATATATACAACATCATCATTTGTTTATAATTCAAAAAGAAAAGAAACAATTGATATTACCGTATATCGTTATCCTATTTCAAAAATTAAAAATCCAATATATTTAGCAGGTAATGAATGTAGTGGTAGTGAAATTGTTATTGGAAAGCAAACTGCAGATTACCTAATTAAAAATATATCATTTTATAAAAAATATGAGGATATTATCGGCAATAAGATAAGAAATTATACTATTTCTGGAGTAATATCAGAAAATACAAATACGATATATTTTGAAAATAATTATTATTATCAAAATGTTTTTAATACAATAGTCCCATATTATGAAAAATATGAAGAAAGATGGTATGAAGATAAAATTGAATATGAATATGTTGGCTATAGAAATGCTTTTGAAATTAATTTAATATCAGGTAGAGATATTTCAAATGTAAATGAAATTATTGTTAGAGATGATAGTGGTTTTAAAATTGATGATGAAATCGTTTATAAAAATGAATTTTATACCATAGTAGGTATTTATGATAATGATATAAATTATCCCGTTTTATCAATCTCTGATAATATTATTGGCCTATATTTAGAGGGAAATAATTTAGTTAATTATGATTATGAAATAAAGGATCCATCTATTATTTCAAATCAAAATATTAATTTTAGTATTGATACTTTAAGAAATACTTTATCTAAGGATATAGCAAATGATAATGAAGTTCTTGTTAATGTTAATTCTAAATATAAAATTGGAGATGAAATCTACATTTATAATGAAAATCCATATAAGGCTGTAGGTTATTATATTTCTAGTGAGGTTGATAATGATTTCATTATTGCAAACAATAAAACATTTATTTTAGATTCCTTTATGAGATTAGATAATGCAACATTTGAAATTAGTGCTCAAGGTATTAATGATATTAAGGCAAGACATCAATATGTTTTCTCCCCATATGATTTTTCATATTCTAGGAATTCAATCATGAACAAGGAGGATAGGACCGTTTCTCTTGTTATTATGATAGTATTATTAGCAATTTCAATTATTTATGTTTATTTTTCTACTAGAAGTAGAATGATTATTCAAATTAAGGATATTGGAGTATATCGATCTATAGGGGCATCAAGATTTTCAATCATAAAGAAATATATTGCGAATATATTTGCCTATACAACTTTAACAACATTATTAGGTTATGCTATTTCAATTATTCTTTATTCAGCTATATATTCTAAAATTTCAAGTTTACTTGGAAATGATTTCATTTTACCAATAGGCTTATATTTATTTGGAATATTGATTATATATGCTTTAAATATAGCGATTGGTATTATTCCTGTATTAATGCTATTAAGGAAAACTCCTGCAGAAATTAATGCAAAATATGATATTTAAAATAAATTAAATATTTAGTAAAATGAGGTAATAATGTGGAACATGAAGGAAAAAATAAATCGCCATATAGTGGTTTTTGGCAATGCTGTGTAATATTATTAATTGTTCCATTAATAATATTTGCATTAATATATTTTGCATTTGATAGATTTTCAGGATTTTCTAATGAATTAAATATTTATTCTTCAATTGCGATTGGATTTGGTACAGGTTTTTTATTTCAATTATCGTGTATAATTGCAGGCTTATTTAAAGGAATGTTTATGGTGGTTGTGCATCGTATTTGTACCTTATTTTCAGATTTGAGAATTTCAAGAAAGGTAGCAATAAGAATTTATATTGAGGATTTAAAAGAAAATGGAGTAGTATTTTGGGGATATTTGCTTATTGTTTTAATTACTTTAGGTACTACTATATTTGGAATAATTAAATTATGTGAATTATTATTGTAAAAAAAATTAAATTTTAATTTAAAAATGCTTGTTTTTATCGTTTATATAAGTGAGGTGTATGAAAATGAAATTAATGCGCGCAATCGAACTTTATAAAAGTGGTGATCAACAAGCATTTTCTTTTATCTACAATGAAACAAAGCATATCGTCTTATGTGCAATATATCGCTATACACAAAATAAAAATGATATAGATGATATATGTCAAAATGTTTATATGAAGGTGGCAAATAAAATTGGAGAATATAATAATATTAATTTTTCTAATTGGATTTACACTTTAGCGAAAAACACAGCGATTGATTTTTTAAAAGAGAAGAAGGAAATAATAGTAGAAAATGTTGATTTTATACCTAATAAATCTACAAATCCGTATTTGCATTATTCAATTATGCATTTAGATGAGAAGATGAGAGAGATTTTTTTAATGAAGGTATTATATGGTCATACTACAAAGAAGGTTTCAGAAATATTAAATTGTACACCTCATGAAGTAAATACAATTTATAATTCTTGTAAAAGAATATTGAAAAAATCATTGGAGGATGAAAAATATGAAATATAATCAATTCGAAAAAAATCTTGTTAAAGAATATAAAAATACGATTAATCCTAAAAAGCAAAAACAAAAAAGAGATTTTAGATTCCTTTTAAGACCTAGATTTATTATTTCTTTTGCTGTAATGCTATTTGTTGTATTTTTATTAATTGAACATTTATGCGTTTATGTTGGAAATAAAAATATAGATAACTATGATAAAAATTTTTGTACCACAAAAGAAATGGTAATGATTAATAATGAAGCAGAGCTTAATAAATCTGTCAGTCTTAACGCAAGAAAAAGTAAATCAACTTCAATACTATCTTCGTTATTTTCTATTAA
>JALEQD010000188.1 GCA_022768655.1 Anaeroplasma sp. | reverse complement strand
TCCTATTCAAAAAGATATTGATTTAAATACTAATGGGCCAATAGAAATAAAGCTAGTAGAGGATGAGGAAGAAGAAATTCTAGGTGAGGCAGTATCAAGATTTTATATGCTTACTCAAATTGATGAGAATATGAAAACCTATGAGGAACCAGAATTTGATGATGATATCACATTAGAAAAGCTATGTGAAAAATTCAGAAACTTTTCAGCATCAATGCTAGGATTATATTATGATATTAAAGATATTAGAAGATTTATAGCTGGCTTATCAGTAACACATATTATGATATTACAGGGTATGTCAGGTACAGGTAAAACATCATTAGCGTATGCGTTTGGACAATTTTTGCAAAATCCAACAGTTGTTGTACCAATCCAACCAATGTGGAAGGAGCGAACAGACCTAATTGGATATTACAATGAATTTACAAAGAAATTTAATGAATCAACATTATTACAAAAGCTATATGAAGCAAATTATCGAAAAGATGTATATATAACAGTATTAGATGAAATGAATATTGCAAGAATAGAATATTATTTTGCAGAATTCTTATCATTACTAGAATTACCAAATCCAGAAAGTAGATATCTAGATGTAGTAAGTGATAAATGGGATAATGACCCAATATTGTTAAAGGGTGGGCAGCTAAAGCTACCAAAGAATATGTGGTTTATAGGTACAGCAAATAATGATGATTCAACATTTGCAATATCAGATAAGGTATATGACCGTGCAATGGTAATAAACCTAGATAAAAAAGCACAAATATTTGAAGCACCAAAGACAAAGGGAATAAGACTATCAGAAAATCATTTAGATAAATTATTTAAAGAAGCACAGGAAGAATACAAGATATCAAAAAGAAATCTAAGAAGAATACAGGAATTAGATAAATATATGATAGAGTATTTCCATATAACATTTGGTAATCGTATTATGAAGCAAATAAAAAACTACGTACCAGTTGTAGTAGCCTGTGGTGGTGAAGAATTAGAAGCAATAGATGATATTCTAGCAAGAAAGGTAATGAGAAAGCTAGAAAGTCAAAATCCAGTATATGTAAGAAGTCAAGC
>JALEQD010000159.1 GCA_022768655.1 Anaeroplasma sp. | reverse complement strand
CCCTCCGGCGGCTCTGCCCCGGACATTGCGGGCAAGGGCATTGCCAACCCCATTGCGCAGATTCTCTCCCTGGCCATGCTGCTGCGCTACACCTGCCTCGAGACCGCCGCCGCCGATGCCATCGAGGCTGCTGTCCGCTCTGCCATCGCTGCCGGCTATCGCACGGCAGACTTGGCCACCGGTGCCCCCGGTGAGAAACGTGTCTCCACCGCCGAGATGGGCTCCGCCATCATCGCCGCCCTCGCTGCCACCCCCAACGCCTGAGCACCATGACCGCATCGACAACGGAACCGACGCCGGAGACCGTGAGCACCGATCCCCTTTTGGTTATCATGTGCCCCGGCTTCGAGGAAATGGAGTTCACGGCCCCCGTGGACATTCTGCGCCGCCTGGGCATCTCCGTCACGACGGCGGGCTTGCAGAGCCGCAATGTGGAGGGCGCGCACGGCATCACCATGCGGGCCGACATGCTGCTGGTGGATGTGGATGCCGCCTGCTTCAGCGGTGTGATTCTGCCCGGCGGCCCCGCCTCTTGGACCCTGCGGGACACCCCGGCTGTGCTGAAAATCGTGCGCGAGATGAACGCCGCCGGCAAGCCCGTAGCCGCCATCTGCGCCGCGCCTTTGGCCCTGGAGGCCGCCGGTGTGATCAAGGGGCGTCGCGTGACCTGCTACCCCTCCGTGCAGGCGGATTTGACCTCCGCCACAGTGTGCCAAGAGCCCACCTGTACGGACGGCAACATCATCACCGGCAAGGGACCCTGCGCCGCGGCTGAATTCGGCTTCGCTCTGGGTTGCTACCTGGGCAAGACGGAAGAAGTGGCACGCCTGCGCCGCGAGATGTGCCAAGGCTGATCCCCGCCCGCCGAGCGTTTACCCCGCCGCGCTGCCTCCGTGCCCGCGGCGGGTTTGCATTACCCTTCCTGCACCAGGGCCTGCACACAGATGGCAGACCAGGACTCCAAGCGATCGCGCAGGGGGCCGTTCAACTCCGCCGGGCTGCGGAAGGCTAATTGTGCCAGGGCTTTCTCGTTCGGCGCCACTTCCTCGCTGTCCAGCTCAAAGCGGTGCACAATCCCCAGGTGCACGGAGCCCACGCTGTTCGTGTCGTCGTTGATGACGGCGTACAGCCGCTGCTGCGCCGTGCCGGAGAAGGAGATCTCCTCCCGTATCTCACGCTCCACCCCGGCCAGATAGGTCTCCACGCTGTCCGCCAGACCA
>JALEQD010000136.1 GCA_022768655.1 Anaeroplasma sp. | reverse complement strand
TATGCCTAAAAACATTTTTCCTATTAGCGATAACTGCTGTTGTTGCAGCAATTACAGGCTTTTATTTACCAACAATAATTACATCTGGTAATTTCAATGCCTTTTACATTGCACTTATCATTTCTTCTATAGTTGGATTTATAAGTGTTATGATCGGAAGAATGAATGACAATGCTGCAAAGTATGCATCTTTAATCTATAGTATATGCGAAGGATTATTTGTTGGATGCATTACTGCAATTTGTAATGAGCTAGTTAATGGTGCTTGTGGAATCGCAGTATTTTCAACATTAGTAATATTCTTGGTTATGCTTACATTATTTGCTACAGGTGTATTAAGAGTTACTAACACATTTAGAAAAATATGCATGGCAATAGGCATAGGCTCAATTGCTTTATTATTAGTTCTTTTAATATCTTCAATGTTTATTACAGATATTAAAACATACTTAGGCTTATGCATTGGTATGGAAGCATTTTTACTTTTATATGGTGTAATAACTTTAACTTTTAATTTTGCTGAAGCACAAGCAGTGGTTGAAAGTGGTTGTTCAAAAAACGCTGAATGGTCAGTTGCTTTAGGATTACTTGTTAGTGTAGTTTATATCTATGTTGAAGTATTAAGATTAATTTCATATATAGCTATGAGTAAAGATTAATTAATATTAGAAAACCTTACATTTGTAGGGTTTTTTATTTTTTGCCTAGGAAACTTATTTTCCATTTCATATTAGTATAATGAGGAGGGAAATTATGTTTAATCAAAATTATTATGGAAAGTCTTGTGGATGTAATACTAGCTGTCCACAAAGCTGCCCAACATATCAAACATGTAATCAAGTAGTTCAAACTGCAAATGTTGAGGATGTTCCGCATTATATAAATTACCACACTCATGTGATTAATAATTGTATAAAAAGACATATAAATATTCCAACATATTCTACATCATCAGAAAATGTTATGATAAATGAATATGCTCAAGCAGCACCAATGTATCAGCAACCTGTTATGTATAATCAATATTATCAACAACAAATGTATAGTCCAAATCAATATCAAGGCAATGTTGGTACAGAAGGATATAATCCTTTTCAACAAATGTCAAATTTAACAACACCTTTTGGTAATCAATGAATTACAAGCTCAATGTAGCTTGTTTTTTTTATATTAAAACTCATTTTGAAATAGTCAAATGTTGCCTTTGTAATATGTTAATGAAATATACCTACTGTTAAAAGAAGTAAAAATAATGTTTATACTGTAATTTATATTCCCAATCATCCTAGAAAGACTACTTGCTCTTGTCCAAGAGCAAATGGTAAACTATCAGTATGTAAGCATAGGTAGCAGTTCATTATTATCTAAATCCAGAAGAAGCTTTGATTATAAAAAAGCAAAGAGAAGAACAATTACGATTACAAGAACAATTAGAAAAAGAATTCATAGAAAGACATAAAAAAAGAGTTAAAGAAGCAACAAAATATGTTGAATCTCTAACTCTTGAAGAAATGAAACAAATTATATTTAATTATAAAATAAATGAGCTTGAAGAATTTAAAGAACAATTTTATGAGGATCCTTATGATGAAGAATATGATTGGTAATATAAATTATTTTAGTGAAAATAAGAAGGAGTATAATTATATTCCAATTACATGAAAATTATTTTGTAATATTGTAAAGAGATTTTAAGATATTTGAAATCTCTTTTTTTGTTCATTAGAACAATTATTTCTTATTTTTTCAATACACTCTTCAAATTCATCAATTGAATCTTTTACCATTTCATTAGCTACAATATTAAATTCATCTTCTGAAGATACCATTATTACATCTTTATCTAATAAATAATCTGTAGGTACTTTAAATATATTAGCTATTTCTACTATTTGATTAATAGAAGGTTCACTTCTTCCGATTTCCCAACTAGAAATAACATATTGTTTTGCATTTAATTTATTAGCTAATTCAATTTGACTTAAATTATTTCTTACTCTTAATTTTTTTTAATGAATTTTTAAATGCCATAAACATCCCTCTTTTTCTAAAAACATTATAAATCAATAATGTAATAATTGCAAGTATTAAAAATTTTATGCAAATAAAGCTTGAAATGAATAATCACATATGTTAATATTAATATGTAAATTTGAACCTCTCATGACTTAAGTCATAAGAATCTAACTTCTATCATCTATCTAGAAGATAGTAAACCAAATAGTTATGGTAAGTTACCTACACCTTGCTATGAATAGCTAACCATTTAATTTCTTGATAGACTATTAGTTAAATAACATTTAATAATCCTTTTAAAGAACTA
>JALEQD010000107.1 GCA_022768655.1 Anaeroplasma sp. | reverse complement strand
TTTACCTCAGAGCAAACAGGTATTTCTACTGCTGGTACAGATTATGCTGTAGATATCTTAAAGGCTATGAAGATGAATATAACTATCACAAAAATGACAGATGAAACAACATTATCATCAGAATCTGCTGATAAGAGTGTAAATGTATATGATTTAGCTAATTATGCAACTGAAGCTGATGTAAATATTGCCACATCAGGAGCAAATGCATTAGGATTCTATAATTGTATTATGGGAACTGCATTAGAAGTTCCAGCTGTTGCAAATTATTCAAGTGGAACTGTTCTTACTCAAGCTAAAGCCAGTGCACCTTTATTCTATATTCCTGGTGATACTGGTTATGTTGAAGTAAGATTTGCATTCTATCTTGATGGTTGGGATAGCTATTGTTATGATGTTTGCCGTCAACAAGGAATTAGCGTTGTAATGGACTTTACTTCAGCAGTTGCAGATGCAGCTACAACTATTTCAGGATATGCAGCAGCAAACAATTGGGCTTAAACCTTCAACTACACCTTCTCAATATTAAAAATTTTTAGAAAATGAAAGGAGATAACTCATGCAAAATGTAGTGAAAAAAGTATATATAAGTATACTAACTTGTGTTATTGTAATGATAACTATGGTAGCTACTACATTTGCATGGGTTGGTATCCTTACAACAACAAGCGTTGGAGGGTTTGATATTGATATTTCATCCTCTAAGAAAAATAATGATTATGAATTATTAATATCAACTAATGGCACTGACTTTTCACAAAGTGTATCTTCTATAGATATTAAAAAGCAAATTTTAACAAATATGGGTATAGACTACAGCATCCTATCCAATCCAGATGACGAACGTACAATTAATACTTTCTTTGATAGATTTGCAAAAATGGAGCCAGTTAGTGCAAGCTTAGCAAATAATCAGTTTTCTGATTTTTATGCTATAGAAGTTGATCAGTCAAATCATACAATTAGTTTTACAAATTCAAAAAAATATTATCAATTTGATTTGTATTTAATGATATCATCGAAGGTTCCAATCACAAGTGAAACGAATATAAATTCAAATTTATTGATTTCAGGACTTGAAAATACAATAACAGGAGTAGAGTGTACTGGATCATTATTGAATGGGAATCCTTTTGAACCTATTCCATCAGGTTTTAAATATGATTTATTAAAGGATTTACCAGAAAAAATCACAGTTAATTCGGCTTCTAGTGCTAGATTAGCGTTATCAGTTTACAATCCAATAAGGGTTGAAGATTCATATACAAATGATACACCTGTAAATACTATTATTTATCAAGGTGGAACAAATGAACCATCATTGATAGATGGAGTATATAGTTTTGGTGGTATTCTTCCGGAAGAATATAATTTAGCATTGAAAGAATTAAATACTACATATAAAACAAACTATAATACTATTGAAGTACTAGAAACTAGAAATAATGATATTGAAATTTCTACTGGAGATCCTGTAATATGGAAAAAACAAAATGTAGATTCTAATTCATTAAACTTCTTTGGAATACAAAATCAGGTATCAACAAAAATTAAATTAACAGTTAGATTTTGGTTTGAAGGATGGGATGCAGATTGTTTACAATTTATTGACCATTCTAATATATACTTAAATCTAAATTTCGCAGTTGATTTGTAAAATTTGTTTTGATATTGGGGTGTTGTAGCACCTCAATATCAAAATTATTATTAAAAGAGAGATAAATGGGATATATAAAATTTCTTTTATTTGTCTTTTAACAATAATAATGTTAAAATATAAAAAAGTGACTTTTTATGATGTTAGGATGGTGAAATTATGGAGAATAAAGAATTAGTAAAAGAAACAGAAAAGAAAAATACTCCATTATTTATACTAAAGATAGTAGGTAATGTTTTATTTTATGCTGTAATAATTACATTACTATTATTTTCAATAATGAATATTAATGCGGGAAGTAAAAATGGTGGTTTCCCTAATATTTTTGGCAGAGGATTCTTATCAGTTCAATCAAACTCAATGCAAAAAAATGGTAATAATCTAACTAGTGATTATGATTCATATGAGATTGGACATTTTTCAAAAGGCGACTTACTTTTAGTAAAAACAGTTTCTAGCAAAAATTTAAATGAATTAAAAGAAGGCGATGTTATCACTTTCTTTGATACATATATTAACAATTTAAACTCACATAGAATCGTATATATAGGAAGAAATGCTGATGGTGAAATATCATCAATTGCAGTTCAAGGAGATAAATCAGCTAGTGAGTTAGGTGTATATGGAAAAACTGGTAATCCTGCTTTTGATACTATGCTTGAACAAAAACAAACTGGTCAAGATGAGCCATATGTAATATATTTATCTGGAAATGGTTTAGAAAACATCAAAGGTGTTGTAACTGGTGTAAATTCTGGTGCTGGTAGGGTATTAGAAAATATTCAACAAAACTGGTTATGGTATTTTGTTCTTCCAGTTTTAGTATTCTTATTATTTGAAGTATTTATGGTTGTTAAAAACATAATGGATCTAAAGGGTGCTAAGCAAAAAGCTGAACTTGCAAATGATAAGGAAGCAATGATGGCTGATTTAGAAGCTCAAAAGGAAGAATTACGTCGTCAAATTTTAGCTGAAATGGGTATTCAACAACCTACACAACAAGCTGAAACTCCAAAAGAAGAAGCCACTACTCAGGTTGAGGAAGTTAAAGAAGAAGTGCAAGCTGAGGTAGAACCAGAGGTTCAAGCTGAGCCTGAAGTTACTGAAAAAATTAAAGAAGAGGCTGTAACAACTGATGCGGTAGTAGTTGAAGAAACAACAGATGCTGAAGTAGAGCCTGCTCAAGAAGAAACTAAAGAGGAAGCTAAAGAAAAACCAGTAGCTGATGCTGTAGTTACTGAAAATGTTATTCAAACATTAGATGAACCATCTTCTATTACTGAGGTTGTTCCTCAAGAAGAAGTACAAGCTGAAGCAGTAGAACCAGAGGCTCAAACTGAAGTTGTAGGTGTTCAAGAAAATACTGAAGAGGTTGTAGAGCCTGCTCAAGAAGCAAAGCCTACAACAACAAAGAAGCCTGCAGCTAAAAAAACTACAACAACTGCTAAGAAGTCATCTTCTTCTACAACAAAGAAAACAACAACATCAAAAACATCTACAGCTAAGAAGGCATCTACCTCTACAGCTGCTAAAAAGTCTACAGCAACAAAAAAGACAACAACAAAGAAGACTACAGAATAGTGTAGTCTATCCTTTGCTAAAAAGGAAATAAAATATAGATAGAGAAGAGTGAATAGTTTATGAATGGATTTTCACAATTTTATATCCAATTTCTAAAGGACCTTGCTTCAAACATTGGACAGTGGTTTCAAATGCATTGGGCGATCATAGTTAAAATATTCTATGGTGATTGGGCAGATAACGGATATGCAAACTTATTTATGAATTCAATAGGAGATTGGAATGCGCTAGATTATATAGCATTTATTCTAGTACTAATTATTAATGTTGGTTTTGTTGCATTATTAGTTATCTTATTATTCCAGTTAATTCGTAGGTACGTACGTTTTGTCAAGCGTGAGGTTGATAAAGATGGATTAGTAGAGGAAGTATCCCTATTAAATCAAAAGATTGTTGAATTAATTGATGAAAAGAATAAAATTCTAGCAATGCGTGTTTCTCAAATTGGTGCTGGTGCGCCAGGTGTAGTTGATTATGAAGGTCAATCAACAAAGAAGAAAGGCGAAAATGAATCAAGATTCTCTAAACTTATTCAAGTTGATAGAGAGGCTGAGGAAAACCCAAGAATTACAGTTATGAATCAATCAGATATGCTTGATCTACCTGGATTATGTGATAGATTCATCAATTATGCTGCTTCTCAATTAAAGCTATTCTATAAAAAAGAAATTATTGCTAGATGGTTTGCAGGACTTGCAACATCAAAGGTATTAATTCTAGAAGGTATTTCAGGTACAGGTAAAACATCTCTACCTTATGCGATGGGTAAATTCTTCCAAAATGATACATCAATCATTTCAGTTCAACCATCATGGAGAGATAGAGCTGAATTATTAGGTTATTTAAACGAATTTACAAAGAGATTTAATGAAACAGACTTCTTAAAGAGTGTTTATGCTGCATCTTATTCTGATACTATTAATTTAATAGTACTAGACGAAATGAACTTGGCACGTATTGAGTATTACTTTGCTGAATTCCTATCAGTAATGGAAATGCCAGATGTTAATGAATGGAAAATCGATATCGTACCAACAAGTGAAAAAACAGATCCTAAGAATCTAATTAATGGTAAGATTTTAATACCACAAAATGTTTGGTTTATTGGAACTGCCAACAAGGATGATTCAACATTTACTATTACAGATAAGGTTTATGACCGTGCTGTTGCGATTGCGATTAATAAAAAGGCTGAATTCATTGATGCTGGATATACAGAAAATGTATCTATGACATTTGAATATTTAGATGACTTATTCAAACGTGCACAATCTGGATACCAATTATCTGAGATTGCACAATCTGGTTTTAATCAATTAGACCAATTCATTCAAACAAATTTCAAGATTGCATTCGGTAACCGTATTATGAAGCAAATCAAACTATTTGTTCCAGTATATATGGCTTGTGGATTTACTGAATTTGATGGTCTTGATTACATGCTTACATTTAAGATTTTAAGAAAATTTGAAATGTTAAATCTAACGTTCCTAAAGAAGGAATTAGATGAATTAATTGTTTTACTAGATAAATTATTTGGTAAGGAACAATTCTTAGTATCAAAAGATTTTATTGCTGACTTAAAGAAAAATGCTTAGTAGGTGATTCATATGGCAAAACAAGATTATAGTGCTGATGAATTAACTGGTTACTATAAACAAGTTTATGGTGCTATTGAAGCTAGAACTCAATCTGATGATTATGGTAAATACATCTTAAACAGAGTTAAAAGTGGACAAAAGACTGTATTCAATAAAACTCAAACAGAAATACGTAATTTCGATATGAGCTTCCTTGATACAATCGAATCTGTTTATCCTGCGATTTTAAAAATCATGCGTGACCCTAAAAAGTCAATTAGATATGAAGAAGAAATCGTAGCTGTTGAGAAAGCTAAAAAAGTTAATTCTGAAACTGTGCGACATCTTTCTAGCCATACTCAATTAATTAAAGAAATTACTAAAGAGGGGGATGTAATCCCCTCTAAAGTTTTAACAACATATGCTGAAGAAGAATTAGCTATTTATGAAAATAGATTTATTAAATCTTTAGTAAAAAGAATTGAGATGTTCCTAGAAAGACGTTATGAGGTAATGAAGGTTTCCCTTGAAAGCTTCGAAACTCAAAAATTAAATGTTAATAATGAGTTCCTTATCTCAGGACAAAAAGTAACTGTAAGTATTGATGTTGCCGTAAAAAACGATTTAACAGTTAATGCTGAAACTACTAAGGAACAATATAATAGATTGTTATACATTAGAGAAATGATTCAGGGCTTAAAAGGTACCGAATTTATGCGTGCTTTAGCAAAAGCACGTGATGTTGTACCACCAATCATGAAAACTAATATTATCATGCATAACCCAGATTTCAAATTGTGTTATGGATTATGGTTATATCTTGATAAGGTTGACGGTATAGCAACAAATATTGATGTTAAAGAAAAAAGCTATAAATACACACCAGTACTTGATAGTGATATGAATGATATAATGGCACTAGCTGTAACATCATTTATTAAAAATAGAGAAATCGATGGTATTTATACTTCAAAATCTTTACCTTCAATAAAGGCTCCAAAGCCTTTACAAAATGAAGAAATTAATCTTGAGCTTAATCTTAATGCAGATAATAAAAAGCTTGAAGATTATACAATGAATCAAATATTATTAGATCAAACCTCTCAATATTTTGAATCATCTATGAAGGGTATGCAAAGAACAGGTAATCCTTATAATGAATCAATTAGAGTAGTATATAGACAAATGCTTGATATGCTTGATCAAATATATCCAAAAGCATTTGGAGTGTCTGATGAAGAATTAGAATCAAAGAATTTATATGAGCAATTAGAGTTTGCAAGACGTAAAAAGATGATATTTAATATTGTTCGTCAACAAAAGCAAATGAACATATTACGTATGGCAAAGGAAGAAAAGCGAATTGAAAAGCTTTTAACTACATTGCAAGATAAAATTAAGCTTCAAGAAAAGCGTGAAAAGGAACGTCTTGAAAAGCAAAGAATTAAAGAAGAAAAGCAAAGACTTCAAGCTATCGAGAAGGAAAAAGCGTTACAAGCTAAGCGTAAGCGTCTTGAAGAAGAAGCAATTAAGAAGCAAAAAGAAGCTGAGCGTAAAGCTAATCTTAAGAGAAAATCATCTGAGGTTAGTGATCTTGTTAAGCAACAACAACAAAAGAACCGTGCAAGAGAACTTGCTATGAAGCGTCGTGAACACTTAAAGGAATTAAGAAATCAAGGTGCTATGAGTGAAGAAAATTCTGAAGAATAAAAGTATTAGAATTGGAAGAATTATATCTACAATTATAACTGTTGTTTGTGTACTATTATGCTTTTTTATTACACTTGAGGTTATTAGAGCTAATAATGAGGATAGACCACCAAGAATTCTTTCAATAAGTGTTTCTTATGTTCCTACTCCTTCTATGGAACCAACTATTCATGCTGGTGAATATGTTGCCTATAAAAAAGTAAATTATGATGATATCAAAGAAAAAGATATCATCATATATAAAAGTAAGATAAATAATATATATATAATCCATAGGGTTGAAGAAATATGTGATGGATATCTAATTACAAAAGGAGATAATAATAGTTCAGTAGATATAGAACATGTCACTAGTGACATGGTATATGGGAGATATATTATGACATTAGGTTTTTTAAGTATTTTTTCAGGTGGAATTTCTAAAAATGTTGTTTTTACTGTGTTAATATTAATTTTTTTAATTATGATAATTATGCAAATAGTATCTATTGCTATTAAAAATAAAGCAGATGAAATTAAGAAAAATACAGAAGAAGAAAAACAATTAATGCTAGAAAAACTAAAACAAGAAATTCTTGCTGAAGAGCTTGAAAAATTGAAGCAACAAAAAGAAAATCAAAATAAATAATTTATGAGTCATTCGTTAGGATGACTCATATTTTGTTATAAAAAAGTATTTTTTTTCATATTTTAAAACTTTTTTTTAAAAAAAATTTAATATTCTAACTATTATTTATATGAAGGAGTAAAAACCTTATTTTTTTTTACTTCAAATTATAATAATAAGGAGAATAAAATGGAACAAGAAGAAAAAGAGTTAAACTTAAGTTTAACAAATGATGCATTATTTAAAGATTATTATAGTAATGCTAAGAATTTATCAATTCTATTATCATTAATTTTAAAGGAGGACATCAAGCCAGATGATATTAAATATCGACCAAATGAAATTATAATATCACCTGAAGGTAAAAAGCCAATATTTGATTTAAATGTATCGATATTAAATGAAGTAGATATTGATATTGAAATGCAAAATAATAAAGAAAAATATTTTAAAGAAAGAATATATTATTATTTTGCATCTATGATAATAAGTAGTGTACGACAAGGAAAAAGACATAAAAAAAGTAAGAACTATGTAAATATTTTTCTTGTTAATTCAACCACATCATTTTTTGAAGATTATTTCTATGATGAATATAAACTTATGAGTAAAAAAACAAATAAGGAATTAATAGAAGGTAAAAGTAAAACAATCATTATTGATTTGAAAAAACTAGAATACTGTGATAACATAGAATTAAAGGAATACCTATCAATGATTGCATCTAATAATAATATTCTTTTAAATCTAAAATCATCTAATGACTTAATAAAGAAGGAGGCTTTTAAAATGAATGATTATTTGAAATCAAATAAAGCATTTCAGCTTGCCATGGAAACTTTAAAGAGTGAATCACGTTATAATGTTGGTATGATTGAAGCTAAAGAGGAAGGAATTGAAGAAGGAATTCAAAAAAATCAAAAAGAAGTAGCATTAAATTTGTATCAAATGGGTATGGAAATAGAATTAATAGCTAAAGCTGTTAATCTATCAGTTGATGAAGTTAAAAAAATATTAAATATGTAAAAATTAAAGGCATGTTGTATAGTAATATTTAAATTACTACTTTAACATGCCTTTTAATTTGTTATTTTTCTTTGTTATATTTATTATATATTCTTGGATAGTATTCCTTCCATATTTCTAATACATGATCCTTTGAGTAATATTTACTTATATATTCAGAATCTAAAGCAGCTGACTCATATAATTCTTTATTATTCTTAAGCTCTTTAATTATATTAGAAAATTCATCGTTGTTTGTTCCTTTAAGATATTTTTCGAATAAAATATCTTTATATAAATCTAGATCTCTTAAAACGATTGGAATAGAAGTATTAACTGCTTCAAGAATTGACATTGGGAAAAGCTCATTATAAGATGGCATAAATAGACAATCTGAAATATTGTATATGTCATTCATTTTATCACGAGGTATAATACCTAAAAATTTTACGTTTTTAGGAGGATTATCTACAATTGCCTTAAGCTCCTTATATCCATCTGTTATCATTCCAAATGAAAATCCACCAGCCCATACGAACTGAATATCTGGATTTTTATTCGCAACATCAACGAAGTCTAAAACTCCTTTTCTATTTTGGACTTGTCCAACACCTAAAACAACGAATTTATTTCTGTCTATTTCGTATTTATCTTTTATTTGATCGATTTTATCATTATCTAGTTTATAAAATGAATCCTTTGAAACGTAATTTGGAATATATGTTATATTTTCTTTTTTTATACCTAGCTTGACTAATGGTTCAATAAAAATTGGATTAACGACTACAATTTCCTTTGAACGTTTATATAATGATACAACATATTTTTTGAAAATACTAAAGCTTAGCTTGCCTAGCTTTATTGAACCATCAAGTGTAGTTGGTAAAAAATGAACATATGTAACAAATATAGCTTTTTTCTTTCTTAATAATTTGAAATAAAAGCTTGGATTGACAGAATGAATATGATAAATATCATATTTATTTCCGCGACCATTTATTGATACATCAAATAAATCACTTGCTTCCTTAACTAAGCTTACCTGTTCTTTATATGCTGAACCTACTCCTTGTCCATCAACACTATCAGCTTTCGAAAGCATATTAATTCTTAATTTCATACTACACCTCCTAAAAAAATTAAAAGCCGAAATTACTCGGCTTTTCTTGTTTTTTCTATCTGACGATTTAAAATCTCATTATATAAGTCGTAGTCATTTTCCTTATATATTCCATATTCTATTGCAATTTCGTAAAATATTTGGTCCATTGTATGAACCTCAATATTATTTTTTTCAAATATAGATTCATTTACTTCATTAAGTATTTGAAAATATTCATCAGGAGCATTTTCTTTTTTATCTAAGCACTTATTTACTTTATCCTCTAAATCATCTAAAGGAGTAATATCAATATTTTCATATTCTAATGCTTCAGATTGGAATTCATTAATATATAGAAGAAGATTGATTGTTTTTGAATATTTTTCCATTTCTTTAAATGAATTATTGAATTTAAGTTCAAATAAGGTTTTTAATAAGTAAAATTGATCATATATATAATCAAATCCAGTTGAAAAGAATATTTCTTCATCTTCGGTTAATTTCTTATTTTCAACGTATTTTTCGTATAAATAATCAACTACTGCAATAACAGATGATATTCTTGAAATTGATTTACTTTTATTTTTAACTAGATTGTTTATGAAATCAAAATTTTCAAATTTCCAATTTGCGTAATCAGTATATATATCCATATTATCTAGTTTTCATTTGAGGGAATAAAATTACATCACGAATAGTAGTAGATTCTGTTAAGAAAATAACTAAACGGTCAACACCGATTCCAATACCACCTGCTGGAGGCATACCATATTCTAGTGCTTCAACAAAATCAATATCCATTTCGTTTGCTTCATCATTTCCCTGTTCTTTTTCCTTTAATTGTTCTTCAAATCTTTCTCTTTGATCAAGTGGATCATTTAATTCTGTATATGCATTAGAAAATTCTTTTCCAGCAATGAATAATTCGAATCTTTGAACAAATCTTGGATCAAGAGGATCTTTTTTTGTTAATGGTGAAATTTCAATTGGATGTCCACATAAAAATGTTGGTTGAATTAAATCTGCTTCACAATATTCTTCAAAGAATGCGTTTATTATATGTCCTACAGTGAAATGACTTTCAACCTCAACATTGTGCTTTTTAGCAAGCTCAATTGCTTCTTCTAAGGTATAATTATTAGCTTTGAAATCTACTCCAGTTTTTTCTTTAATTAATTCACACATTGTTACACGTCTAAATGGCTTTGAAATGTCAATTAATTCACCATCTGGATTAAATGGATTTTTAAATTGTTCTTTTCCTATAACCTTTTTAGCACAATGACGAATTACTCCTTCATTTAAATCCATCATAGAAGTTAAATCACCATATGCTTGATATAATTCTACAGTTGTGAATTCAGGATTATGTGTTCTATCCATACCTTCATTTCTAAAAATTCTACCAATTTCATATACTCTTTCTAATCCACCAACTAATAATCTTTTTAAATGTAGCTCAGTAGCAATACGTAAATAGAAGTTAGCATCTAATGCATTGTGGTGTGTAATGAATGGTCTAGCAGTAGCACCACCCTGGATGTTTTGTAATACAGGTGTTTCTACCTCGATAAATCCTTCATTATCAAAATATTCTTGCATTGCACGAATGATTTTTGGCCTTTGGATAGCAACTCTTTTTGCTTCCTCATTCATAATCAAGTCTAAATATCTACGACGATATCTTTCTTCAACATCCTGTAATCCATGGAATTTTTCTGGTAGTGGCTTTAATGCTTTTACTAGGTGTGTATATTTTTCTGCACGAATAGTAATTTCTCCTGTTTGAGTAATCATTACCATACCTTCTACACCAACAATATCTCCAATATCAGCCATTTTAAATAAAGCATATTGTTCCTCACCAACAACATCTTTTCTAATGTATACTTGAATAAATCCTAATTTATCTTGAATAGAAAAGAAAGAAGCTTTACCCATCTTACGTATAAACATTATACGTCCAGCAACTTTAACAATATTATTTTCTTCCTCTAACTCTTCATGTGTTTTTCCTTTGAATTGCTCTTTAATTTCAACACTGTGATGTGTCACATCATATTTTTGTCCAAAAGGATCTATTCCCAATTCCTTTAATTGTTCTAATTTTCCAATACGTACTAATTCTTGTTCAGGTCTTTTTTCCATACCAATACCTCCATAATTATTCATTTTATTATATCATAATAGGGTAGGTAAACACAATAAATTTTCAAGTTTCAATATAATGTTAATGTGCAATTTGTAAACAATTTATTAATAAATTAGTGTTTTATGTGATAAATCTCAACTATTTGTTTACTTTTTTTAGTTTTAATTCTAGAATTAATGTATCAGTGCTTGTCAAGGGGAGTGATGATTATGAACGTGTCATCTTTAGAAATTACACAAGCAACAATTGAATTATCTATTGCTTTAGCATTTATTGTTTCAGCATTTTTATTAATGAGTTATTCATTGAAGGTAAGAGGTATTAAGCTATTTATAGCAATGTTTTTTACTATATCATTGATGCTAATATCTGAATCTGTAGCATATATATGCAGAGGAAATATTGATACAGTTAATATATTTTTTACAAGATTATCTAATTTTTTAGTATTTTTTCTTAACTTTTTTATACTATCTATTTTCATAAGATATCTATATTGTATTCTTGGAGAATATGGTGTATATCCTTCTAAAAATTATATTAAAATTGTAGATATATTTTTTCTATTAGCAGTTATCATTTTAATTGTTAATTTATTTACTGGCTGGATGTATGGTTTTGATGATAATGATTATTATAAAAGAAATTATATGTGGTATGTTTTCTCTTTATTTTCTTTTTCATTTCCTATATGCTCAACAATTATTTTTATAAGTAATAAAAGTAAAATATCTAAAAAAATTTTTTGGATATTCTTGATATTTATTTGGAGTCCATATTTGCTACTTTTTTTACAAGCATTTATATATGGTTATTCAATTTTATCAATTGGAATTGCTATTGATTCATTTTTTATGTTTATTTTTCATCTAATTAAGCTAAAGCAAACAAAGTTTAATGATGAAGAAATTGATTCATTTAAATCAAAAAGATTTCAATCAATTGCTGTATTTTTTCTAATGGCTGTATTTATTACTGCGTCTATTACTTCATGTGTTTTTTCAATTAATAGAGTATCAAAGGATAATGAGAAAAATAATAGTAAAATAATAGCTAGTATGGTTTGTGATAGAATTGAAAATGAATTTTTTAAATCAATTACTGTGTCAGAAACAATGTGTCAAGCTTATACAATGAAGGAAGCATTGTATAAAAGTGGTGAATATGGCGCTACATCAGTGGAATCTGATATGCGTAAATATTTATCCTCAATAAAAGAAGGCTTTGGATATCAAATGGTTTATGCTGTATCAAATAAATCTATGGTTTACTATAATTATAATGGTATAGGAAGATATATTGATAAAAATAATTATGGTGAGGATATTTGGTATAAGGATTTTATTGAAAGTGATAAGGAATATGAAATAAATATTGATAAGGACAAGGATAATGGATATTTAATTTCATATTTTGTTAATTCAAAGGTTAGAGATGAAAATGGTAATCTTTTAGGTGTTTGCGGTGTTGGTGTTGAAATGCAACACATTAAAGATTTGTTCTTAGAATATGAGGAAAAATATAATGTTAGCATTGCATTAACAGATGAAAACGGATTAATTAAAGCATCAAGTTCTATTGATAAAATTGAAAAAGAATATATTGATTCTAATTATTTTGCAAATGTTGATTCTAATAATTATCATTTGATTGAGTCAAATAATATATTTAAATTGACAAGATATTTATCTGATATTGATATGTATTTTGTTATTGATGTTTTAAATGTTAGTAGTAATATTGTTATTCAAATTGTATTACCAAGTATTATTATTTTTTCGGTTGGCTTAGTATTGTTAGCAGTATTTTTTGTTATTACATATATTGATGAAAAAAGAGCACATGAAACCATAATCGAAAAGAAAAAAGCTGCATTAACAGATGAAATGACAGGATTATTTAATAGAAATGCTTATACTCAAGATATTGTTAAATATAATAATATTGATAATTATAACAATATTCATATAATCGAATTTGATTTAAATGGATTAAAAATGATTAATGATACAAAAGGACATACTGCAGGTGATGAATTTATCATTGGTTCAGCACATTGTATTATGAATGTTTTCCAAAAGTATGGCAAATGCTATAGAACTGGTGGAGATGAATTCATTGCGATAGTTAAATGCTCTAAAGAAAAATTTGAGGAATGCATGATAACCTTTAAGCATTTGATAAATAATTTCAAAGGAAATTATATAAATGAATTATCTATTTCATTTGGTATTGTACATTGTTATGAGCATAAGGATTTGTCATTTGTGCAAATGATAAAGCTTGCTGATAAGCTAATGTATGAAGAAAAAGATAAGTATTATAAATCAAATCAGTAAAAGAGTTATTTCTTTAAAAGAAGTAATTCTTTTTTTCTTTTTTGTAGAAAAAATTAAAAAAAATGATAATTATTGACGCACAAACATAATATGTAAAATATTGTAAACAAAATATTATTTCGTTTTGAGACTAAAAATTGCAATTTTATGCATTTTTAATAAAAAAATTCAAAAAAATTGAATAAAAAACAAAAAAATCTTTGCATATTACATATATTGGTTGTATAATAGGGGAGTATGAGGTGATTATGAACATGAAAAAAAGACATATATTTACAGGTCTATTATTATCTGGTTTAGCTTTATCACTTGTTTCATGTGGTAAGACTGAAACTCCAGAAGACCCAAATCAAAATGAAACTCCAGGAACAGACAATCCTGGTACTGACAATCCTGGTACTGATAATCCAGGAACAGATAATCCTGGCACTGACAATCCAGGAACAGATAATCCTGGCACTGACAATCCGAATCCAACTCCAGATCCTGGAAAATTTGAAGTTCAGGGAATTAGCGATTCAACTACATTTAAAAATGAATATTTAGTTGGTGATGTAGTTAATGCATCTGATATTTCATTAGTTATTTCATTGAAGAATTCAGTTTCTAATGAAGAAAAAACAGAATCTATAACTGATTTTAGCTTTTCAGTAAAGGATTCTGAAGGTAATACTGTAGAAGGTAATAAGTTTGTTCAAGCAGGCTCTTATAAGCTTGTTTTAACTTATGGTACTTTTACAAAGGAATTAGATATTAACGTTAAGAAAGCAGAATTTGATAATGTTACTGCCGCAATTGCTTATGCTCAATCAAAAGATGCATTAGTTAATGGTGGAACATTAAAATCAAAATATATTTATTCTGAAAATACAAATGAAGCAACAGCAACATATCATCTAGGTAATAATTTCTTAGAACTTATTGCTGGCGAAGATGAAGAAAAACAAATGCTTGTATATTCTCTTGATAATGAGGATGAAGGCTTTGCTGTAATGGTTTCTGGTAGTGGAAATAATAAAACAGTTGAAAAATATAATTATTCTGTAGATAAAGAAGAAGTATATGGAATAGGTGTTGATTTATTCAACAATGGTACTAAGGATAGCTATGGTGCACTAGATACAATTATCTTTTTATTTGATTATGGCCAAGAATATGGTTATGATTTTAGTCAAAAGGTTGAGGTTGTTGAAGGAAAAACAGTTTATAGCTATGCCTTTAAGATTGTTGAAGGAGAATATGGCTTTGAAATGAATGCCGAATTCACATTAGGTCTATTTGGTAATATTGAAACAGCAAAAGTAACTGAAAAGAAATATTCTAATGCTGAAATTAATACTGAAAATCATACATTTACTTTACCTGAAACACCAGAATTTACTACAAGAGAATATGAAATGGTTCAAACTATTGGTGCTAAACTAAGTGATAGTGAATATACTTATTCTAATCTTGCTGTAGCAGATTTTAAGGTTAAATATGGCGAAAATGAAATGACAAATGGATTAGTAGTTAATGTGGATTTAGATAATGGTAATATTGATGTTGATGGAATTCATCGTCAACAATATCAATTTACTATTACAGATGTTACACCATCAACTGCAAATTCAGATATTGATAAAATAACTGTTAGAGTAGTAGGTACTGCGTTTGATGGTACTGAAATTGATATGTCTAGTGATGAAATGAATTTGGATTTCACTTATGTTAATGTTCAAACAAATGGAACAATAACATTCTACTGTGCTGGTAATTATACAGTTACATTCTCATCAAAGTCAGTTACAAAGACTGTCACTATTAACGTTACTCCTGAAACCCCAAGTGAAATTGGAATTAAAACTTATGAGAATTTAAATGCAAATTCAGATTTTATTGATGCAACAGAAACTTATGAAATATATAAGTCTAATACATTGTATTTAGCACCTAGCATTGCTCCAAAACTTGATCAAGCATGTGTTGTAAGCTTACCTGCAAACACAACTGGAGCTTCAATAGTAGAAGAAACTGTTAAGGGTGTAAAAGCATATAAATTTACTGCAACAGAAGCTGGTAGTTATGTAGTTACATTCGCTGCAAAGGAAGATCCAACTGTAACAAATACTATTACAGTTAATGTATTAGAAAATCCTGATGTTAATAACATGTTAGGTGGAACATATTATACATTAGTTGGAACTGATTTAGTTACTGTAGTATTTAATGAAGGAAGAGTATCAATCACTAAGGGTGAACAAACTCAAAGCTTTGCATATAGCTATACAAATAATGAAATTGTATTAACTGATTCTACAGGAGATAATTTAAATTACAATATCATTGTAAATTCTAAATATAAATTACAATTAGTTGATGCAAATGATAATAAATTTACTTTATCAACAGAAAATCCAGAAGTTACAAAATTTGAACTTGCTGGAAAGTACACTGGTTCAGTAATGAATGGAATGGTTTCAGTTGAGGCAGAATTTGAAGAAAATAATTTAACTATGAATTTCCAAAGTGTTGGAAAGTATACATATGTTGTTGAATCTAATGGAACTATTACTCTTACATTTGTAGAGGGTAAAGAATGTATGTCAAATGCTTCATTAAAAATAGTTGATGAAAAATTATATTTAGTTTTCGGTGGTAATGATTACCAATTAACTAAAGAGGGAAGTCAAGATGTTGAACTTGTGATTCCTAATGAATTGGTTGGTAAATGGTTGGGTGATGAATTTGATTTAGAAATCACTACTTCAGGTTTATCACAAATATACTCTGATGCTTCTTATGATTATAAATTAACAGCAATTCAAAATGGTGTTTATACATTTACAGACGTAACTAGTCCATCTTATACTTTAGAAATTACTTTAAATGGCAATAAAACAATTACAATTGATAATGCTAGTTATACTAAATTAGCCTCTTCTGATGAAATGATTGGTAAATGGGATTTCACTAATAAAGGCGGTGTGACAACAACAATCATCGTATCAGAAACTTCAATATTTGCAAATGGTTATGAATATTCTATTACTTCAATACAAAATGGCATTTATACTTATGTTGATAAAACAGATTCTAGTTATGCATATACGTTATCATTAAATAATGCTGTTTTAACTGCTACAGAGTACGTTGATTCAGTGGAAGGAAATACAATCAATTTAACAAAAAGAGTTGTTCCTAATAGTATGTTAGGTAAATGGGAATATTCTTCATCATGGAATACAAATACTTTAGTTTTTGATGAAACTTCAGTTCTAGAAAATGGAACATTTAGTTATGAGCTAACTTCTATTTTAAATGGTGTTTATACTTTTACAGATCCTACTAGCCCTAATTATCAATTGGTTATTGTAGTAAATGAAAATGGTACTATTACAGCAACATTATATGTTTCTGGTGAGGCAGATCCTTCAATAACTTATTCAAGACCAGCTACTCCTAACAAGATGATTGGTACTTGGGTTGGAGAGAATGATACTTTAATCATTAGCGAGAATAAAGTTATGCAAGTTTGTATTGATAATACATATGAGTATGAGTTTACATCATATAATAATGGTATTGCTGTTTTTACAGATGTTACATCTCCTTCATATAAACTATATATTTCAATGAATGAAGATGGAACACTTCAAGAACAAAGTGGTGGAAAGTATACTCAAAAAGAAGTAACGGTACATGAAAATTTCATAGGAACATGGACATATGGTATGAGTTCAATTACTTTTGCAGCAAACGAGTTAGAAGTAGAATATGATAACTTTACATATACAATTACTTCATGTGATGCAACAACATTAGTGATGGTAGATGATACTGGATATGAAATGACTTTTACATATGATGCAACAACAGGTTGTATAAATGATGGTAATGCTAACTTTACTAAGGAAGAATCATCAGAATCAGAAGTAACAATACCAAGTGGATTTATAGGAACATGGACATGTGATGAGATGGTATTAGTAATTACAGAAACATCAGCATCATTAAATAATCAAGCTGCACAAGAAATAACATATAATGATGGATATCTAGTTCTTTATGGAATTAATGCAAAACCAATTGCATTAAAAATAGTAGATGAAAATACTATTTCAGATAATACAAATACTTTTACAAAGCAAACTACAACTGAGTAAATAATTAATATTTGACTAATCATAGACTGATTTTGGTCTATGATTTTGTCACGTTTATAAAATATAAAAAGGAAGTGAGAATTAATGAATGAATTTAATAATTTTAAAAAGAAAATTATGATTGAATTTTTAATTAAATGTTTAATTATTTCATTCTCACTTTTCTTTATTATTTTTTCTATCTTATTTATTTTAAGTAAAAGAGAAGTAATTAGCTTACAAATATGGTTAGATTTAATCATAGGATTAAGTAGTGGATTAGTTTTATTTCTAGTTTTATATTTTATCTTTAAGCCAAATGATAAGAAGATAGCTATAAGATTAGATAATGAGCTTGATTTAAATGAAAAGGTACAGACAATGATTGAATATAAAGATAAGGATGAGCTTATTATAAATATTCAAAGGGAAGATACCTTAAATAAATTAAAAGAAATAACCACTAAGAAATTAAAATTTAAAATACATTATATTATTTATATTTTATTTGGACTTAGCTGTGTATTACTTACAACCTCAATAATTATTCCAAAGGTTATTCATCCAATTATTGAGCCTGAAGATCCAGATAAGGATTATACACTATCTGAATGGCAAATTCTTCAGATTGAGAAGCTAGTGAAATATGTTAATGATTCTAAAATGAGTGATGTTAATAAAGAAAAATATGTTTATGAATTGAATTTATTAATTGATGGATTAAAGGAATCAAAAAAAGAAAGTCAAATGAAAAGTAATGTATTAACAGCTATAGCTAATATTAATTTATTAATGCTTACAGAAAGCACAAATAAAGAGGTTTATAATACATTAAAGGATGTAGTAAATTATAATTTGATTTCTTCAAATGATAATGAAGAATATAAGCTAGAAGCTAATACGAAAGTTAAATTTGTTGCTGATGGAAAAGCATCTTCAACTGCTAAATTATCATTTGTGCCATATTCTATTAAGGCAGAGGATGGTACAACACAAATTGTTACACAGGAACCAGTGGTTGAAAGTATTTCGGCAAATGAAAATTATTTAATTGAGCATGAATTTACTTGTCCTTCACCTGGAACCTATAAAATTGAGGTACCAAATAACACATATGTTATTGAAAGCCTAGGAACTAGTAAGTATTTTTTGCTAGCTGAGGCATGTAATGACTATTCAAGTAGTGATGTTCAATCTGTGCTTTTAGCTATTCAAAGAAAATATAATGAAGCATTAGATAAAAATGCAGGTGGAGCTACATATATAATAAAAAAGGATATTGCTTCTGTAAATTCTTATTTAGAAACGACTAAATTAGATCATGAGGATGCTTTTTACAAAGCATTAAGTCAATATACTATTGATTTGAATACAGCAATTTCAGGGTCTGTCTTTAAGCTATCTGAAAATATAAAGGCTGCGCTTGATAAGCTTGAGCCTGTTATGGTTTTTCAGGTTTCAGAAAAGGCTGAAAATAGAGATGTTTGTTATTATGTAGAAGACAAGCTTCGTGAATTATTTGGTCTTCCAAAGGCAGATAGAGAAGATGAGATAAACAGTGGAGAAAATGGTGCTGATTCTGATTCAAGCTGGAATACTGATTTTAGTGGTGGTGGAGGCTTAGGAGATGGAGACTTCATCTTTAGTAGTACAGATTTAATATATGATTATGAAAAGAATGAGCTTGTTTCATATGGAGAGCTATATGATAGCTATTATGCTATTATTAATGGATTAATCAATGAAGGAAAATTGACAGAAGAAATGGTAGCTTATATTAATTCATATTATAGCTATTTATTAAAGGTTAATAATAAGGAGTAAATTGAAATGGATAATTTAGAACAAGTAAAAAAGTTTAGTGAAACGATTAATAAAGTAAAAGAAGAAATAAGCAAGGATATCGTTGGTCAGGAGGATATTGTTAATAATGTTATTATTGCAATAATTTCTGGTGGTAATGTATTACTTGAGGGTATTCCTGGAGTTGGAAAGACTCGTTTAGTTAGAACATTAGGTAAGGTTTTAAATTTACCATTTTCTAGAATTCAGTTTACACCAGATTTAATGCCTTCTGATGTTACAGGTACAAATATAATTGAAAAAGATGCAGATGGAAAAATGAACATGGTATTTAACCGTGGACCAATTTTTGCAAATTTAATTTTAGCAGATGAAATTAACCGTGCCACACCAAAAACACAATCTGCGATGCTTGAGGTAATGCAGGAGCATAAGGTTACTGTATCAAATGAAACATATAAAATGGCTGAGCCATTCTTTGTGCTTGCAACACAAAATCCGATAGAGCAGGATGGTACTTATCCTCTTCCAGAAGCACAGATGGACCGCTTTATGTTTAAATTATTAATGGAATTTCCAACTGTTAAGGAATTAAAGGATATTGTCACAATGACACAAATTACTATGGATGAAACAGCAAATTCTGTAGTTGATGGTGCAACTATTCTTGAAATGAGAGAATTAGCAAAAAGTGTTCCAGTTATTGATGATGTATTAGAATATGCAATGAATTTAGTTTCTAAAACTCATCCTGAGCTTCCTGGTACTTCTAATACTGCAATTAAGTATATTAAGCATGGTGTTTCTCCAAGAGCTGGACAAGCATTGATTACTGCTGCGAAGGTTAGAGCGTTAATGAACGGAAATTACAATGTTTCAATTGAGGATATTGACGCTTTAGCATATCCAGTATTACGTCATAGAATGAAGGTTAATTTTAATGCAATTAATGAACATTTATCTGTAGATGATGTTATTAGATTATTATTAAAGGAATGTAAAAAGGATTAGTTTTTTATGGGAAAGTATGCAATTAATGAAGAATTCTTGCAGGACATTGAAACCCTTGAAATGATTATAAAAAATAATGTTGCTGGTTTATTCGGTGGTATGCATCAAAGTAAAAGCTTTGGTTCTTCATGTGAGTTTGCAGACTATAGGAATTATTTGCCAGGAGATGACATTTCAAAAATTGATTGGAATCAATATGCAAGAAGTGAAAATTTATATCTTAAGCAATATCTTGATGAAAGAAGATTAAATACTAAAATATATATAGATGCTTCAAGATCTATGGAGCTTAATACTAAAAAAGCTGATAAGGCTTTACAAATTGCAGCTGCATTTGCATATATTTCTTTAGCTTGTATGGACAAAGTATCAATCTACTACATACAAAATGATATTGTATATGAAGTTGTTGTTAATATGGTAGGTAAGGATCAATTCTACACATCCATAAATAAAATAAATGATATTGTTTTTGATGGAAGCTTTAGATTTTCTGAAGCAATAAGAAATGCTAATGTTGGATATGGTGATGGACTATCTGTTATTATTTCAGATTTTTTAACTGAGGATAATTTCAAAGATGGCATTGATTATCTTGTTAGTAAAAAAAGAGATGTTTTATGTATGCAGGTATTATCAAATGAGGAATTAAATCCTGTAGTTAGAGGAAAGGTTCATTTCTTTGATTCAGAAAATGTAAATGATTTTTATCGTAAAAACATCAATAAGGATGTTATGTCAGCCTATAGAAAGGCAGTTAAATTTATTCAAGATGATTTAGAAAGCTTTTGCTTATCTAGGGGTGCTAAATACATCATGGTAGCTGAGGATGTAAAAATGAATGATTTATTTATTTCTATGCTTCCAAGTAAGGAGGTATTAAAATGACATTTGTTTATCCTTTAGCCTTATTAGGCTTAATAGGTGTACCAATTCTTATTATTATTTATATTATTAAGAATAAGTATACTGAACAAACTATTACATCTAATTATATATGGCATTTAAGTGAAAGATTTTTGAAAAATAGAAAGCCTATCTCTAAAATTAGAGGATTAATTTCACTTATTTTACAATGCTTAATGGTAGTAATTTTAAGCATATTGCTTGCTCATCCGAAATTTATCGTAAAAAATGGTGCAAAGGAATATTGCTTCATTTTAGATGGATCTGCAAGTATGAACATAATAGATGGTGAATCATCAAGATTTGATAAAGCAAAGCTTGAAATAGCTAATGTTATTGAAAATTCATATGATGGAAGTATATATACACTTGTTTATGTTGGTAATTCTACAACAATTGTTTATGAAAAAAATGAGGATAAAAAATCAGCAATTGAATTATTAAATAAGCAAAGCAGTGCATATTTATCAAATAATTATACTTCAGCAATTTCATATGCACAAAAGTATTTTGATAATAATCCTTCAGTTAAAACTTATTTAATTACTGATAAAAATGTTAATACCTCAAATATTGAGCTTATTAATGTTGGAAGTGATGTAATTAATTATAGTGTTACAAATGTTGAATATAAAGTTATTCCTGCTGTATATGATGATTCAAATAATCTAATTTCAAGTGAGGCTATACTTGTAAGTACAAATGTAAATTCAAATGGTGCTAATAATAAGATTAATGTATCATTATATAGTGATAATCAATTAATTGAAACTAAGGAAATAGATTTTAGTGATAATGATTCAAAAGATATTACATTTGAATCAAATAATGCTAATTTTGATTATCTAGAGGTAAGAATCGAAAATGAGGATGCTTTAGCCTTAGATAATCAATATATTGTTTATAATATTGTCAAAGAACATGAATATAAAGCACTTATTGTAAGTGATTATCCATTTTATTTAAATAATATAATGAAGGCCTTTGGTGTTAATAATATCGATGTTTTAGCAACAAAGGATTACAATGAAAATAGAGGCTATGGATTATATGTCTTTGATTCATATATTCCTAATTCTATGCCAAATGATGGAAGTGTTTGGTTATTTGATCAAAAGGGAAGTCCAGTTGATTCTGGAATTAGCTTTAAAGAAAATATTTCACTTATCTCAGGTGCAAAGCTTGAGCTTGCTCAAGGTAGCACAAGTATTTATAAGAAGCTTACTGATGGTATGAGTAATATTGATATGTATGTTAAGGAATATAATCGATATGGACAATATAGACAATTTACTACGCTAATGACTACTAATGGTAGTCCAGTAGTATTTAGTGGTACAAATACATATGGAAATACTGAAATAGTATTTGCATTCAATTTACATAATACTAATCTTCCACTTACGTATAATTATTTAGTATTATTTAGAAATTTATTGGATTATTCATTCCCAGAAATAATAGAAAATAGTAATTATGTTTGTGGAGATGAAATCACAATAAATACCACATCAGCAGTCAAAAACATTAGAATTGAAACTCCATTAAAAAATGTAAAGAATTTGGGTGTTTCATCTTCTGTAGTTAATTATAAGCTTCAAGAAATTGGTAGCTATAAAATAATAGTTTCTTATCAGGATTATGATAAAGAATTTAATATTTATAGTAGCTATCCACTTTCTGAAAATGAAATTGATGCTTTAAATGTTGTAATAAATGGACAAGCATCAAATGATAGTTTAAATGGTACATATGATAATTTAATTATTTTTTATGTATTACTTGCGCTACTATTTGTAGCTGATTGGGCGGTGTATTGTTATGAGCAATATCAGCTTCGATAATCCATATTTATTAATCATAGGATTGGTTTTATTAGTATTATTATTTATTTCATTTTTTGTATCAATAAAGAAGGAAAGCTTCAATTTTCATAATGTTGGATCTTTAGTTTTACATGCTGTAATAATTGTTTTAGTATCACTATGCTTAGCAGGTATGAAGCTTGAAAGAGTTGTAACTGAAACTAATGTTTATGTTATGGCAGATGTTAGCTATTCTTCAATAGATAATTATGAAAAGATTGATGAATATATTGAGGATTTAAAGGATAATCTTCCAAGAAATAGTAAGCTTGGAGTTGTTGCCTTTGGTAAGGATCATGAGATTTTAGTTGAGCTTGGATTTGATTTGGTATCGGTTAAAAATACAAAGGTTGATACATCTGAAACTAATATTTTTGATGCATTAAATTTTACAGCATCATTGTTTAATGATAATGTAATAAAAAGAATTGTATTAATTACAGATGGCTATGATACAAATAATCAAGTTATCTCTGGACTTGCAGATGATTTAGAATCAAAAGAAATATTTATAGATGCAATCTATTTAGATAATAATTTAAAGCCAGATGACAAGGAAATTCAAATATCAGATGTAAGATTTGATGATAAAGCATACGTGGATAGTGAAAGCCTTGTAGATATTGTTATTGAATCTAATACAGCTTCTAAGGCTGTTGTTAGATTGTATAAGGATGATTTACTATTTAGTGAAACAGTAGAAGCATTAAATGAAGGAATGAATACTGTTACAATGAAAACTGATACTGAAAGTGAAGGTTCATTTACTTATAAGGCTGAATTATCAGATTATACTGAAGATAATGAGGTATATGATAATAGTAAATATAATAATAATTATTTATTTACTCAAGAGGTTTTAGGAAATGTAAAGGTATTATTTATTTCTGAGGAAGAAACAGATAAGGAAGAATTTGATTCAATTTATGATTCATTTGAATATGATGTTACCTATTATGTAGGTAATAAAGATGTTCCATATCTTTTAGAGGAATTATGTACATTTGATGAAATAGTTATTTCTAATACTGATGTTAGCAAGCTAAATAATGCTGATGCGTTTGTATCAAATTTAGAAATTGCTGTTTCAGAGTTTGGTAAAAGCTTAGTTACCTTAGGAAATACATATATTCAAAATGGAGAGGATAATGAAATATTAATAGAATTTGGTTCTATTCTACCTGTAAAATTTGATAATAATGATAATAATAGAAAGTTATATACATTAATATTAGATATTTCTAAAAGTATGAATCAAATAAGTCATTTTATTATGGCTAAGGAATCTGCTTGTGCAATTATTGATATGCTTGATGAAAATTATGATTTATTAGTTGTTGCTTTTTATGCAGATGTTGAGATTGTTTTTAATATTGATAAAATGACTCCTACAAATAAAGAGCTTGCTAAAAAGGAAATAATGAATTTAGAAGCAAAGCAAGCTACATCAATTTCTGCTGGATTAAGTAGAACATTAAGTCTTGTTGAAAAATTAAATTATTATAAAAAAGAAGCAATACTTATATCAGATGGTAGAGCTTATTCATTAGATGAGGATAAATCAACAGAAACAGCAACAAAGCTTGCTGAGGCTAATGTTCATGTTAGTGTTATTTATACTGCTAATACAGAATCTGATTCTGAAAATTCTTTGTTAAAAGCTATTGCTTCAAATGGAAATGGTAATTATTATCAGGTTTATGATAGGGAAAGCGCAAAGAATTTGATTTTAACAACTATAGCTGATAAAATTACTGAAAATCATAAATATGGTGATTTTTCAGTTAGTATTGTAAAGACAAAGGATGAATTAGTAGATAAAATTTCAGGAAAGCCAGAAAATATTAGTGAATTCTTCACTTGTATTTTAAAGCCTACTGCTTCATCAATTATTGATGTTTATGAAAAAAGCACTAGCTATCCATTATATTCAACTTGGAGTTATGGAAATGGTTTTGTTTCATCACTAGCATCAAGCATTACAGGAAATGCAATGCAATCTTGGCGAAATGATGATAGTGTTGGTCATTCAATTCTATCAAATGTTATAGATGTTAATATGCCAAAGCTTCAGGTATATTCACCATTTATATTCAATTTAGAACAAAATGGAAATAAAACTGATGTAATTATAAATGCGCCTGTTGCTACAGATAAGGCAAAGATGGAATTAACTGTTGTTGATCCAAATAATAATGAAGCCAAATATGAAATGGCTTTTGATTCGATGAATTATTTTGTAACAATAGATACATCATTAAATGGAAAATATGTTATTAATTTAAAATATAGCCAAGGAAATATAGAATTTATAGAAACAAAGAATTTATGTATTTCTTATAATAAGGAATATAATGAATTCCAAAAATATGATCCATCTAATTTATATTCAATGGTTAATCATAATGGTAAGGTTTCAGAGGATGGAAAGCTTTCAATCAATAATGATGGAATGGATTTACAACTTTATACATATGAATTTATGCCATTATTTATGATTATTTGTGTTGTATTATTTATTTGTGATGTAATTATTAGAAAGCTTAGATGGCAGGATATTGTCAGTTTATTTAAAAAAAATAGTAAAGGGATGAAAAGATGAAAAAAACAATATTTTCAATGTTAATATCTATTTTTTTGGTTTTTTGTCTTGCATCCTGTGGAAGTGTAACTGATGTTAATAATGGTGGTGGAACTATTATTGATGATCCCACTAGTGGTGATGAAAACAATAGTGGTAATACTGGTGATGATAATCCTATTGTAGAAAAAAAGGATTTTATTATTACAATAATGTATAATGGTGGCGTTATGCCTATAAGCGAAAGCGAAGAAATTTATGTTGTTTGGACAAACCGAAATCAAGAGGTTAAGGCATTAGTAAAGGATGGTATAGCAAAAACTAATAATTTAGATGGAGAATATAATGTTCATCTTTCTAAATGCCCAACAGGTTATACATATGATCCAAATGCGACTATTGTAACAAGTGATAATCCTGAGGCTTCAATTGAAATGATGAAGATTAATAAGCCAAAGGGTAAGGGTACTGATATATATGGTAATATTTTTAAGATTGAAAATATTACCATTAAGGATAAAAATAATGTTGGTGAGGCCTATGCTTATCAAGCTAGCATAAGTAAATATGTGAATGCCCAAGAAAAGGGGACAGTTTATTACCAATTTATTCCAAACAGTCCTGGTGTATATATTATTGAATCAATTGTTGATGTTAATGATGATATAATAAATCCTATTGTTGATATTTATAATGGTACCTCAGCTTCAAAGTTTTTTGCTGAAAGTAAGGATGATGGTGGTACTACTAAAAAAGGAGCATATACAAAGAATTTCTTATATGAGGTTAATGTTTCAGAAGAAGAAATTGGAAATGTATTTGCTTTTGGTATAAGGGCTAAAACCAAGGATAATAGCTATCCTGTCACTGTTTATTTTAGAATTATTTATAAATCATTTTATGAGATGGAGCATGAAGAGATAACAGTAGTTTTAGCAAACGATGTTTATTATAAAAGAGATAATAATGGAATGCTTATCTATGAGGTTGATGATAATGGTAAGCTAGTTAATTTAGAGGATGAGTCTTTAGCCTATAATTATGTAAAAATAGGAAATAGATACCCTGAATCTAGTGGTAGTCTTATTTCTGAATATTTTAATGCAATTTATACCTGTGTAGATAATGCTGGTGGCTCATTACATGGTATTGGTGGAATGAATGCTTACATTTCTGGCAAGCCTGAAAATGAAAAAGATAATCAATATATTAGAATAAGATATAGATTAGAAAATGGAAAATATATTGAGGATCCTAATGGTGAATATGTTAGGGTTGGTACAATAAATACACCAGATAGCTCTAAAACATATATTGATTTTTCGAAATATAGTCAGTTTAAAGTAAATAATAGACTTGTATTAAATGGAAATAGAATGTATTATTATAAAGGCGATGGCTATTATCATTTTAGAATTGGAGAAATTGATAATCCTTCAACTGATCCTATCGTATGTGCGAAAATAACAAAAGCACCAGTCTTTTTTGACGGTGGCTTAAATCACATTGAGGATCCTGGTAATGCTCAATTAAGACTTTTTGGTAAGGAAAATTATAAACGTTTTATTGAAGCAGAATATACAGATATGTGTAATAGCGATGGTGTTTGCTATGTCACAAAGGAATTAAAGGATTTTTTACAGAAGCTAAGTAATAGCGCGTCTTATTTCTTTGATGGTATAGGCTGGTGTGAAAAAGATAATGTTTTTGCAACAGAAGAGGATCAATGGTTATTCGCATGTGGATTTTATAGTTAATTAATGAGGAGGAGACTATGAAAAAATTTTTAAAGTTATTATCTTTATTTGCTTTGTTTTTTGGAGTTACCTTTACTTTAGCAGCTTGTAATGATGACAAGCCAGCTGATGATCCAAATCAAAATGAAACTCCAGGCAATGGTGGAGATAGTGGAAACAATAACAACAATAACAATAATAACAATAACAATAATGGTGGCCAAGACACTGAAGAAAATGTAACATATCGTGTTCATGTTACTGCAGTTAGTGGTAAGCCATTAAAGAATCTATATGTTTCATTATCAAAGGGTGGTAATGTTGTAAAGGAAAGCTACACTGATGTTAATGGATATGCGGATTTTAATGTTAAAAAGGATATTTATGAGGTTAATGTAGAATATGATGATGGCTATCAATTAGAGGATGAAGCTAAAATTTATACAGATGCTACAGGTAGTAATTTAGTTTCTGAGGTTAAATTAACACAGCATTTAATTTCATCTAAAATGCCTGAGGGTCATAAATATAGCTTAGGAGATTCAATGTATGATTTTGAATATATTGATTCTGATGGAAATACTATTAAGCTATCTAAATTACTTGAGGAAAATGATTTAGTTGTTCTAAATTTCTGGTATTCTGAGTGCTCATGGTGTATTACAGAATTCCCGTATCTTGAAGAAGCATATAAGGCTTATAAGGATCAAAAGGTTGAGGTTGTAGCAATCAATCCTGGTGATCAAACTTCAAGCCAAGATACAATGGCAGATATTAAGGAATTTAAAAGAACAAATAATCTTACATTCCCTTGTGTTCGTGATGATCAAGAAATAGGTATGATGCAAGCATTTTCTATTAATGCATTCCCAACAAGCATATTTATTGATAGATTTGGTGTAATTGCTTATATGGAAGATGGTGCTATTACTACTGTTTCTAAGTGGACAAGTACTTTTGGAGAATTCTTAGGTAATGATTATCAAACTAAGTATGAATCTGAAGAAATTGCTTTACCTACAACAGAATATCCAGGTGATGATAAAATTTCTGAAGCTGCAAATCAAAATGGTACAACTGTAACATATAAGACAGAAACAAAGGAAGAGGATGCAAAATATAATTGGCCTTGGGTTGTTGATGAAATAGATGGTGAAAAATGTATTAAGCCTTCAAATATAAAGATTAATAATTCATATTCTATTTTATATATGAATGTTTCTATCAAAGCTAATACAGTTTTAGCATTTGATTATAAATCATCTACTGAATCAGCAGACTGTCTATATTTTTTAAAGGATAATAGAAGAATTGGTTTAATTTCAGGTATTACTAATGGCTTTGAAACTAAATACATTTATGTTGCTGGCGAGGATGAAGAGGTTGAAATAGCATTATGCTATATGAAAGATACTAGTGGCTTTGATGGTGATGATACTGTATATATTAAAAATGTTAGATTTGTTAATGTTTCAGAGGTTAATGAGGCTACTTACATAATTAGAGATTGTGCTACTGGACTAGTTGACCCAGAAATTTTACAATATGAAAATTATGCTGAGGTAGAATTCAATGAAACAGATGGCTATTATTACATTAAGGGTACAGATAAGCTTGTTTTAGCAAATCTACTTGATGGTTATACAAAGTTTGCTGAGCACTCTATTTATGAATATTATGCAGCAGATAAATTAACATTCCTTGATACTGAAGAAAATATGCGTTCTGAAATATTATTGCAATATTTCAATTATGCATCTAATTCATATTTCAATTTAACAGATTTAGCCACTTCAGGCTTAACACCTGTAACAAGAGAATTAAAGGATATATTAGTTGATATTACAAATGAAATTGGTGATGTTGAATTTGATAATCAATGGTTAGAATTATGTGTATATGTTGATCAATACGGTGTAGAAGGACAGGATACTATTCCTGGTGATCCAATTAAGGGTCTTGCTCCATTTAGCTCATATGTAGCTACAGAGGGTGAAAATACTGTTACATATGATAGAGCTATTGTTCCAAGAGGCTTATATAATAAGTTTGTTCCTGAAACATCTGGTGTATATAAGATTTATGGTCTTGCTGAAAAGGAAACAGATTGCTTCATTATTTTCCCTGATGGAGAAATGAAAACTGTTGACTCTTTATCAGTTGAATTTAGAGAAACATATATTAATCTTAAAAATGGTAGTGAAATAACAAATATTAATTTCTTCACATATTTACGTCTTGAGGCTGGAAAGGAATATTACATTCTTCCATGCTTCTGGAATGTTGCTGATACAGGTGAATTAAAATTTGTTATTGAAAAGGTTAAGGATGAAAATGAAACATTAGAAATATTAAATGTTTGTGCTTATACATCATTTACTACAGCAAATGATGATTTAACTGGTGATATTCTTCCAAATAAGGTAATTGATGTTATATTATCAACTGATAAATATTATCATCCGGTATTTAATGGTCAACCAGCAACTGATGCATTTGTATATTTAGATGTTGCATATTTGACTGGTATCTTTAATTCAGTAAACATGGTTGATTTAGTCAATAATGGTGCATTTGATTTCACAAAGGATGAATTTGGAAATGCAATTGAAGGAACTGAAAATACTGATATGACTGAAAAGATGCAGGAATATTTAGATACAAAAATTATTGAAGCCGAAGATGAAACAAATCAATTCTATGGATTAATTAAGGTTGATAAGGATTTAGCTGAAATGCTACAGCTTTTAATGGATAAGTATACATTTGAAGGTATAACATATTCTTGGCTAAAGCTTTGCTATTACGTTAGAAGTATTTAAGACATAATTAAATCCCAAATCAAACAATGATTTGGGATTTAACTAGGGGAGTGATATTATGAGTAATGAAAAATTAGTTAAAAGATTAACCTGGGGGATTATATCATTCCAAATCTTTTTAACTGCAATATTATTTATTATTCAAATTTTAAGAATATATTATGGTCGTAAAAATGAAATTCCTATTTTTACAAGAGAATTAGCTGGTAAGGCTATTTTAGATATATTAATTGTTATAATCTTATTAATTTTATTTGTTATTGTCGGTGGTGTATTATCATATAAATATAATTTAGAGGATAAAAAGCTTCCTAAAAAGGAAAATTTAGCTAAATTAAAAACAATAATGCACAATATACCAGAGGAAAATAAAAATACAGATGATTATAAAGAATTAATTAAATTGGGAAATAAGAGATATTATGCTTATTTTGTAGCCACACTAATTTCTTTAGTATGTATTGTTATTGCATTTTTATACATGTTTAATACTAAGCATTTCATTTCAACAGGAAATGCATTAGAACAGTGTAATAAATTATTTATTTATGTTACTCCTTTAATAATTATTTCATTTTTTGCATTTATTATTGCTAAAATATATGAAGATTATAATGCTAAGGCATCATGTGATTTAGCAAAAAAAATTATAGATTCTAAAAATTGTAATGTTGCTCCAAAGAAAAATGAAAAAGCTATTAACATTATTAAATATAGTATCCTTGTAGCTGCGGTTATTATGGTTATAGTTGGTGGTGTAATCGGTGGAGCTAATGATGTATTTTTAAAGGCAGCTAAAATATGTTCAGAATGTATAGGGCTAGGATAAGATTATGAGTAAAATTAAGTCATTTTTTATAAGAATAATGCCTAGTAAGCGCAAGCTTATCCAGCTTTATGCAGCATTATTATATAATGCACATTTAATGGGCTATGTTACTGGTAATATTTTTACTGGTAAAAGTAAGGTTATCTGTTTGCCTGGTATGAATTGCTATTCATGTCCTGGTGCGATTGGTGCTTGTCCCTTAGGCTCATTACAAAATGCATTATCAAGTAAAAATTATAAAACAATTACATATGTTGTTGGTATCTTATTGTTATATGCAATTTCCTTTGGAAGAATGATCTGTGGATGGTTTTGTCCAGGGGGCTTTTTCCAAGAGCTATTATATAAGATTAAAACACCAAAGCTAAAAAAGAATAAAATAACTAGAGTATTATCATATTTTAAATATGTATTATTATTTGGCCTTGTTATTTATTTGCCAATCATATTTACAATTACCTCTGGTAAAACTATTCCAGGCTTTTGTAAATATATTTGTCCTATTGGTACATTTGAGGGTGCTTTAGGCTTACTAGCAAATAATAATAATGCAAATTATTTTGATATGCTTGGTCCATTATTCACATGGAAATTTATATTGCTTGTATTATTTATTGTTGGTTCAATCTTCATTTATAGAATATTCTGTAGATTTTTTTGTCCACTTGGAGCGATATATGGATTATTCAATAAGCTTTCTATTTTAGGTATTAAGGTTAATGAAGATAAGTGTAACCATTGTGGTGCATGTGTTTCAAAATGTAAAATGGACGTTAAGCATGTTGGTGATCATGAATGTATTATGTGTGGTGAATGTATAGATTCATGTCATGCTAAAGCAATTGATTGGAAGCTAATTAGAAAAGAAATAAATGCTTCAATAAAAGAAGAAGGCTCTTCAGAATTAGTTGAAGATAATAATATAGAAAAGCCTAAAAAGAAAATAAATAAGAAATTTTTAATTAATGGTATTTCTACAGCAGTTTGTCTTATTATTTTACTTGTAGCAATTTTATATTCTAATATTAATTGGAATAAATCAAATACAGTTTCAATAGGTGATAAATATACTACATTAGATGTTAATTATTATAATGAAGCTGATTCATTTGATATTGTAAGTGATGATAATGTTACATTAATTTTCTTTTACGATAATTATAATAAGGAACAATTTGATGAAATATATAATACATTTAAGGATAAGAGTTTGAATATTATAGCTGTTAGTAGCTATTCAAATAGAGAATTAAATAAAACATATATTAATGATGAATATGGTTTTATTTACGCTTATGATTCTGATAAATTGGGTTTATTAAAATCATTTGGAGGAAATAATTATCCATATTATGTATGGTTAGATAAGAATGATGAAATTATGTATTTTTCTTCTTTATCATTTGTCGAGGATCTATATAGTATAGATTGTGCAATTTTAGGAAAGAAAATTGGTAAGGAAATTGGGAATGTATGTATTTCTAAAAATATTAATCTTTTAGATAAGGATGGAAATAAAGGTATTTTCAATGTATCTAAATCACAGGGTAAAGTAAGAATTATTAATTTCTGGTATACAACATGTGGACCATGTATTGGAGAAATTCCATATTTTGATGCGGTAGCTAATGATGAAAGGTATAAGGATAAGATTGAAGTAATCGCAATTCATGATGGTATGCTTTATGAAGAATCTGATTATTTAGATTGTTTGAATAAGACACTTGTAAAATATAGTAGTATTAAATATGGTTATGATGATGAGGATTCAAGCTATTATCAAGCTTTAGGTGGTAATGGTAGCTACCCAATGACAGTTATTATTGATGCAAATGGAGTTATTACCTATAAATCACTTCGTTCTGTAACAATTGAATTATTAGAGGCTGAGATTGATAAAGCATTAAATAACTAACAATTCATTATTCTTGTAAATGAATCTGATATATTATAAAATAGTTAAGTATAAAAAAAAGGAGAAAATTGTATGAAAAAAATTAAATTATGTTTTTTAGCTTTAGCATTATTTTTATCATTTAGTTTGGCTTCATGTGGAAATAATGAAAAACCAGAGGATCCAAATCAAAATGAAACTCCTAATGGAGGAAATCAAGTAGATGTTGATGGATTAAAGGTTACAGTTTTAATGCCAGATGGAACACCTGCTAAGAATGTACAGGTTCAATGGTGTGAAAAGGTATGTAAGCTGCCTGTAAAGGTTGATGATAATGGAGTTGCCATTTTGACTGACTATGATAAGGGTGTTGATTACAATGTTCATGTTTTAAAAACACCTGAGGGATATGGATATAATCCATTTGAGGTTATACAAAATGATCAAAATAAGATTTCAACTATTAAGCTTACAAAGCTAAATAGTATTGAATCAGGAGATGGTAAAATTACTTCTCCATATGTTATAAAAACTGGTATGTATAGCATTACTGCAGATAAGACAGCAAGATATTATGTTATTACGCCAACAGAGGCAGGAACTTATGTATTTGAATCATATGCTGATGAAACAAATGATCCATACATTAGCTATTATGGACAGCTTCCTAATCCTGAATATCAAAAGAAATATAGTGAGGATGACGGAAATGCTAAAAACTTTAAGTTTGAATTAGTAGTTTCTCAAGAAGAGGTAGCAGAAAATAAAACATTTGTTTTTTCTATTAAAACAAAGGAAGAAATCAGTGCAAATTTTGTATTTACAGTAATAAAAAAATAATTAATTTCTAAAAGAAAAGAGCCTTTTAGCTCTTTTTTTCCATGTTTTAAAAATTAATTTGGATTAAAAATAAGAGTAATTTTAATTACTTATAATTGAAAGGAGCTATGTTTATGAGTAGAAAAATATTTGGTCTTTTATTCATAGGTTTAGCATGTGTTTCTTTAGCATCATGTAAAAATAAAAATAATGATTTTAATTTATCAGCTATAGAGGAAAACTTTAAGGATAATATGAAGGATGTTGCTTCTGTTAGAAGTAAAATATCTATTACTGATAAAAATATATTAGTATTTGAGGAACAAAGAAACGTATATATAACTGATAGAAATCAAACTGATATTGCTGGTGATATTTCTATAACAACAACAAAATTGGGTGATTCATTTGAGCTAGAAGAATCTATAGAATCTAGTTCTTTTGCCGCTATTTCAATTGATACATTATTTAATGTTGAATTAAATAAATTATCCAATTATAAAAGTGATAATGATTTAATAACTGCATCTTTAACTAAGGAGCAATATAAAAGTATTTTTAATATTGATTTAGATTGTAATGGAAATATTGATGTAGCATTTAAAAGAAATGATAATCGAATTTTAGAATTTACATCTACCTATAAAACTTCTACTAATAGAGATGCTTCAATTAGTGTAGTATATTATTATGTTCACAATAATACAGATGAAAAAATTAGTGTTACATTTGCTTTAGAGGGTGGAAAATGTAAGGAAAGTACAAAAGATATTGTCCATACATATAGTAAGCAAAATATTCATATTTTTGATCCAAATGATAGTATTTTCGGTGAAACAAATGTAACAAAGCCTGGCTATAGAATTGAAGGCTGGTATCAAAATAAAAACACTAATAGTGATGGTAGCGTAACATATTCTAATAGATGGGATTTTTCAACAATGCGAGTTGTCGAGGATATGACACTTTATGCTAGATGGGTACCAATTACCACATATTCTTATGAGCTATTCTATACAAATAATGAAGGAGTGCTTGTAAGTGCTGGTAAATATAATGTAAATGAGGGTCAAGCATTTGCTGATAATTTTAAATATGCATCTAAAATCACAGGCTATACTGCATTACCTGGATTCTATAGTGATAAGGATTGTACAAAATATTGGGATCAAGATTTCAAGCATCCAGGTGGAGAAACAAATTTAGTTATTCCAGTATATTTTAAGGTAATTGAGGGTGAATATGCACTTGTTACAACTGCTGATGAATTAAAGGCAGCTGCAGCAGCTGGAAAGAATATTTATTTAGTTAATGATATTGATTTTGAAGAGGCTTATCAGGATAAAGAAAAGAAGAAGACATTATCATTTGATAATTATAGTGGTACATTTAAGGGTAATGGTCATACCATTTCTAACTTTAATATTGTTCCACAAAAGTCTACTGGTAAGGCATCATTAAATAATGATGATGCAAAATTAAATTTAGAGGATAATGAATCTATGAATGCAATTTATTATTCAATTTTTGCTTCGTTAGATGGTGCAACTATTTCTGATGTTAAATTTGAAAATGTAAAGATGAATTTCTATGCATCAACACCAGATAAGATTACTAATGTATTTGTTGCTGCTCTTGCAGTAACCGCTAAGAATTCAACTATTACAAATGTTGAATATAATGTAGCATTTACTATTGATCCTAGAACAAAGGCTCAATGGAATATTTACCATAAGGAAAATGAAAAATTCTATACTGATTTAGGAAATAATATCCTAACTAACATTATAGGAAGCGCAACATATGAGGATTTAAGAGGTGAGTAAGAATGAATAATTTAAAAAAGAAAATATTTGGTTTATCATTATCTATTCTTTTAATTATCACCCTTGCCTCATGTGGTGGAAAAAGTAAGCAATATGATAACGAGAATACCCCATTAATTTTATCATCAGAGGCATTTGATGGAGTATTTAATCCATTTTATTCTACTTCAGGTAGTGATAGTAATGCGATTGGCTTAACACAGCTTGGTATGCTAACAAATGATAAGAATGGTGATATTGTTTGTGGTGATGAATATGCAACAGTTGTTAAGGAATATGAAGAGGTTACTACTGGTACTAAAAAGGATGTAGATTTACAAACTACATATTATTTTGTTTTGAAAAATAATGTGAAATTTTCTAATGGTAGTGCTCTTACTATAAAAGATGTAATATTTAACATGTATGAGTTTTTAGACCCAGCATACACTGGTTCAACTACAATGTATTCAACTGATATTGTTGGATTAAAGGAATATAGAACTCAAGAATCAAGCTCAAAGGAGCAAGATGAATTTATGAATCAATTTGAAGAAATAGCTGATACAAGAATTGATTTATTGATTTCATTTTGTGAGGATGTTTTTGATGACAATTCTAATAAAATATATACTTCTAATGAAGAGTTTAGATTAGATTTAGAATCATATGTTACTGATATGATTGATGAACTTGAGGATTATTATGATAGAGATTATAAATCCGAAGAGGAAAAGAAGGAAGCCTTAAAAAAGTTTGAAGCAGAAAAGAAGGAATATAACAACGTTTTAGTTGATTATGATAAGGCTATTGAGCTATTCAAGGAAGAATTATCTAATGATTATAATAACAATGTAGATACATATAAGGATATTTCATTTACTGATTCAAAGGGTAAGAAATATGAAAATTTATTAACTACAGATGTTGAGGCATTCTTATATGCTGAAGGATATTTATATTGGGTAAAGAAGGATGGAAAGCTTTATTCAGATTTAGAAAATGATGTACTTAAGCTTAAAAATTATACTAAAGAGATGGCTATTGAGAAAGTATTGGCTGATATGGTACCTAATAAGATTGTTCAAATTGTATCATATTGGGCAACTGCTACTGATTTAAGAGAATATTTAACTAATTTAGCAATGGAAGAATTTTTCCATAGCGGAAATAATGATAGAAAATATAAAAATATTTCTGGAATTAAATTTGCTAATATGGAAGAATCAGTCACTGTTAATGGAAAAGAATATGCTAAAGCAAGCTATGATGAAGCTGGTAATCTTTTAAGTGATTCTTATGAGGTATTAAGTGTTACTATTAACAATGTAGATCCAAAGGCAATCTATAATTTCTCATTTAGTGTTGCTCCAATGTATTATTATTCAGATGAGGAGCATATAAAAAAATTTGATTTTGTTGAAAATTTTGGTGTTGAATATGCATCACAAAGCTTCCAATCAAATGTTATTAAAATGGAAAGTAAAATTGGTGTTCCTGTAGGGGCAGGTCCATATCAAGCTGCAAAATCATCTGGTGGAATTAATCCATCATCAGGTGAATTCTTTGATAATAACGTATTATATTATGAAAGAAATCCTTACTATCTATTAGGTTCACCTATTATTAAAATGGTTAGATATCAGGTTTCAAATGCTAATAATATGCTTAATAGCTTATATACTGGTGAATTAGATTATGTTCAACCAAATGCTAAGCAGGAAACAATTGATGAATTAAAAACTAAAACATCAAAAGGTATTTCTTATGCTACAAGTGAAACAAATGGTTATGGTTACATAGGTATTAATGCATCAAAGGTAACATCTATGAAGGTTAGACAGGCTATTATGCATTCAATTAATACTCAAGATACTGTTTCATATTATAAGGGTACTGCTCAAGCGTTGTATCGTTCTATGTCATTAACAAGCTGGGTATATAAAAAATCTACTGCATTAAGCAATGCAACAAGCTATTATCCATTTATTGGTGGTGAAATACCAGCTGATTTATCTTTAGTTAATCCTGATTATCAGGCATTTGTAGAGGCAAAGGGTAAAAAGGCAGGAGAAAAATTTACTGTTGATGAGCAAATAGAATTTATTACTGGACTTGTTGAATCTGCTGGATTTACAAAAGATGGTAATGGTATTTATACAAAGGGCTCTGAGAAATTAAAAATGACATTTACTATTGCTGGTGAAACTACAGATCACCCTGCATATCAAGCATTATCAAGTGCTGGTGCTATATTAAATAAATGTGGATTTGAAATTACAACATCTACAGATGCAAATGCACTAAAGAAGCTATCAACTGGTGCATTAACAGTTTGGGCTGCAGCATGGAGTGCAACAATTGACCCAGACATGTATCAGGTATATCATATGGATTCAACAGCAACATCAGTTAAAAACTGGGGATATGATGCTATTAAAGCAAATCCAGTTAAGTATGCAGAAGAATATGAGCTTTTAGTAGAATTATCTGATTTAATTGATCAGGGTAGAGAAACTACAGATCAAGTACAAAGAGCTAGTATTTATAGTCAATGCTTAGATTTGGTTATGCAGCTTGCAATAGAGCTTCCAACATATCAACGTGATGATTTATATGTTTATAATGCAAATAAAATTGATGAAAGCACATTAAATCAGGATATTAGTCCATATACAGGCTTATTAAGCAATTTAGAAAAGGTTTCTTTATTAGTAAAGTAATTAAGGGGAGGTAATTTATGTTTAAATATATAATTAAAAGATTGTTGATTTCCTTAGTTGTTTTACTAGGTGTTTCAATTATCATTTATACATTAGTACGTATGATGCCTAATGATTACATTGATACTAAATTTGCTACAGCACTTGCGCAAGGTACAGTTACACAGGAGCAAATTGATGCATTTAAGGAATCATACGGTATTGGTGATAAATCATTTGTTGGTATTTGTAATGGTTATTTTAAATGGTTAGGAAATATGCTAAGAGGTGATCTTGGAGAATCATTTAAATATAATATGCCTGTTACAAAAGTAATTGCTGATAATATGTGGATTTCATTTTCTATTGCCTTAGTAGCAACAATTTTACAATTCGCAATTGCAATTCCACTTGGTATATCAAGTGCGACACATCAATATTCAGTTAGAGACTATACAGTTACAGTATTAACTATGATTGGCTTATCCCTACCAACATATTTCTTTGCTGCAATTTGTATTAAAATATTTGCGGTTAATTTTGGCTGGCTTCCTACAGGAGGCTTAGTTGATGCGGGAGCTATTTATGATACTACATTTGTAGGCTGGCTACAAAAAACAGGAGATATGCTTAAGCATTTAATTTTACCTATTTTTGTATCAGTAGTTTTATCATTAGGTAGCTTGATGCGTTATACAAGAACTAACACCTTAGAGGTATTAAATTCTGATTATATAAGAACGGCAAGAGCTAAGGGATTATCAGAAAAAAAGGTAGTATATGTTCATGCATTTAGAAATACCTTAATTCCACTAGTAACATTACTTGCTGGTATTTTGCCTTCATTATTTGGTGGTATGATGATTACTGAGCAGGTATTCTCTATTCCAGGTATTGGTCTTAAAGCATATGATGCATTAAAAGAAGGTGATGTTCCATTTGTAATGGGATATAATATGTTCTTGGCTGTATTAACAGTTATTGGTACATTATTTTCAGATATAATGTATTCTGTTGTTGACCCAAGAGTCAAATTAGGAAAGTAGGTGTTTGTTATGGAAAATAAAGAGAATTTAAATAACGAAGAAAATACTTCTATAACAGATACTAATCTTGATAATGATAATAATTCAGAAAAGAAGAGCTTAGAATCTAATTATAAGGAAATGTCTCCTATTAGATTAATTGTTAGAAGATTTTTCAGATCAAAGCTTTCTATTGTTGGATTATGTATGGTTATTTTCTTATTTTTGTTTTCATTTTTAGGCCCATTAACATTAAGAATGTGTGGCTATGGCTCAAGCTGGGCTGATTGGTCTGATGGTTCTGCTGAAACAGATAAGGATACAACTCCAAAAACATATCAAAATATTGAAAAATATACATATGTAAATGAGTATGGTGAGGAAATAACAATTGAGCAAATTGTTGAAATTGAGATTGGTTATAATGAATATGCAAATCCATCAGGTGAGCATTTCCTAGGCACTGATGATAAGGGTATGGATGTTTTTGTAAGACTAATGTATGGTGGAAGAATATCATTATTAATTGGATTTATTGTAGTTATTTTAGAAACTATAATTGGTGTAGTATTAGGTGGCTTAGCTGGTTATTTTGGTGGTTGGGTAGATTCTGTAATTATGCGTATTGTTGATATATTTAACTGTATTCCCACACTTCCAATATTGCTAATAGCATCTGCAATATTAGATTCATGGACTTGGGTTGCCGCAAGTGACAGAATTTATTATTTGATGATTATTATAACCGCCTTCGGTTGGAGTGGTACAGCTAGAATCGTTCGTGGTCAAATTTTGTCTTTACGTGAACAGGAATATATTACCGCAACAGAGGTAATGGGATTACCTACATGGAGAAAAATATTCCTACATTTAATTCCAAATGTAATGCCACAGCTTATTGTATCAATGACATTAGGCTTAGGTAGTGTAATTTTATATGAATCAACATTAAGCTATTTAGGACTAGGTGTTCAAATTCCATATGCTGCATGGGGTACAATGATATCAAGCGTTAATAATTATATCGTTTTAGAAAACTATCCATTATTATGGTTACCTGCTGGTTGTTTAATCGTTGTTGCAGTATTAGGATTTAACTTCGTAGGTGATGGTTTAAGAGATGCGATGGACCCTAAGGGTAGAAAGTAAGATGGTGAGAATATGAAGGAAAAGAAAAAAGGTAATTATCTTACTATTAAAGAAAGTAGACAAATAATCAAGCATAACATTAAGATGATGAAATATTATGAGGCACAAAAAAACAAAAACAAAAGCCTTGAAGATTTTACTACTGTTATGAAGGATGAAAATAATATTATTGAATTAGATAATCTAAATACTAATTTCTTTACAGACAATGGTACAGTACAAAGTGTTAATGGTGTATCATTTGCTATACCTAAGGGTAAAATTGTTGGTGTTGTAGGTGAATCGGGCTGTGGTAAATCTGTTACAAGCTTATCTATTATGCAGCTTGTTCAAGCACCAGCAGGACAAATTGTAGGTGGAGAAATTAGATTTAATGATGAATCATTAGGCTATAGAGAAGATGGTAAAAAGATTGCCTATGATATTGCTAAAATGCCTACAAAGGAAATGTATAAGATTAGAGGTAAGGATATCACTATGATATTCCAAGAGCCAATGACAAGCTTAAATCCAGTATTTACAATTGGATATCAGCTTGATGAGGTAATTTTGACTCACGTAGAGGGTGCAACAAAGGAAGATGCAAAAAAGCGTAATCTTGAAATGCTAGAGCTTGTTGGTATTTCTATGCCTGAGCGTGTTTACAATTCATATCCACACGAGCTATCAGGTGGTATGAGACAGCGTGTTATGATTGCAATGGCGCTTTCTGGTTCACCAAAGCTTATTATTGCTGATGAGCCAACAACTGCACTAGATGTTACAATTCAGGCTCAGATTTTAGAGCTTTTAAAGAAGATTCAAAAGAAGACTGGTTGTGCAATTATGCTAATCACACATGACCTAGGTGTTATTGCAGAAACTGCTGATTTAGTAGTAGTAATGTATGCAGGTAAGGTTATTGAACGTGGTACAGTTCGTGAAATATTTAATGATCCAAGGCATCCATATACAATTGGCTTATTAAAATCAAAGCCAGTATTAGATTCAGATGCTAACGAGCCATTATATTCTATTCCTGGTTCTGTACCTAATCCTATCAATTTGCCTGATACATGCTTTTTTAAGGACAGATGTAATAAATGTATTAAAAAGTGTGATGGTAAATATCCAGGATATGTTCAGATTACAGAAACTCATAGTGTAAGCTGCTATTTATATGAGGAGGAATCTGAAAATGGAAAAAATTAAAAAGGTATTAAAGGCTATGGCTAATTTCATTGTAAAGATAATTTTTTCTATTGGAAGATTCTTTAAGGGATTAGCATTAAATACAAAAAAGAAAATCATTGATTTTAAAAATGAAATATTTGATAAAAATAAGCCTTGGCTAGTAGAAAAGCTTTCAGATGAGCAATATGAAAAGCCTTCTGATGAATATATTCTAGAAGTACAGCACTTAAGAAAATATTTCCCTCTTAAGAAGGATTTTTTAGGTAGACCTCATGCTTATTTACATGCTGTAAATGATGTAAGCTTTAAGGTTAAGGCTGGTACAACTATTGGTGTAGTAGGAGAATCTGGTTGTGGTAAAACAACATTAGGTAGAACAATTTTACAGCTTTATAATGCAACAGATGGTAGGGTATATTTTAATGGAAAGGATTTAACTAAATTGAGTAAGAAGGAAATGCGAAAGCTTCGCATTGAATTGCAATTAGTATTCCAGGATCCATATTCATCCTTACCACCAAGAATGACTGTAGGTCAGATTATTTCTGAAGCAGTTAAGGTTCATAAGATTGTACCTAAAAATGAAATAAATAATCATGTTCATAAAATTATGGAAATGTGTGGATTACAGCCACAATATTATGATCGTTATCCACATGAGTTTTCCGGTGGACAAAGACAAAGAATTTGTATTGCTAGAGCGTTAGCTGTTAATCCAAAGCTTGTTATTTGTGATGAGCCAGTATCAGCACTAGATGTTTCAATACAGGCACAAATAATTAACTTATTGAAAAAATTACAAAATGAGCTAAATATTACATATGTTTTTATTTCTCATGATTTATCAGTTGTTAAATATATTACAAGTCAAATTCTTGTTATGTATTTAGGTAACACTATGGAATATGGTAATACCTTGGATATTTTCAATAATCCTTTGCATCCATATACAAAGGCATTATTCTCTGCTGTACCTATTCCAAATCCAGATGCTAAAATGGATAGAATCATTTTAGAGGGTGATATTCCATCACCAGCTAATCCGCCAAAGGGCTGTAAATTTCATACACGCTGCGATAAATGCATGGGTGTGTGTAAAAAGCTTGAGCCTAAATGGATTATGGCAGAGGAAAACCATTATGTAGCTTGTCATTTATTTAATGAAGAAATTATGGCACATAAGGATGAGTATGAAGAAAATGAAGCTTCTAATGAAGCAAGTGAAAAAGCTATAGATTATAAAGAATAAAAGAGGAATTTTATGAAGAATAAAACCAAATATAAAGAAGATGACGGACATACTATATATAATATGAATATTGATGGCATGCCAGGCTATAAAAAGCCAAGTGCTACTGATTCTTATGTTACAAAAAAAGAAAAAAGAGCAATGATTAAAGCTTGTTATAGAGTATATTTTATTCCGTTACTTATTTTAATTATTGGATTTATTCTTGCTCTTGTTCTTTTGTATTTCTTATGGCTAAATTAAAGGAGGTAAATTATGTTAAAGCGTAAGGTATTAGGATTATTATCAATTGCTGTTTTAGGTATTAGCTTATCAAGCTGTAATAAAGCAGAAATTGGCAATAATGAAATTAATAATACAATCAAAAATCCTCAGCAACTTCAAATATTAAATACTGATTCGAAGCTTTCTCAAGACCAAATGATGTCACAAATCAAAGCTCAATATTTGATAGAAAAT
>JALEQD010000103.1 GCA_022768655.1 Anaeroplasma sp. | reverse complement strand
ATATGACATTACCACCAGTTGAACAAAGGGAAGTTCATGGTTTTGATTCATATATTTATAAGAAATGAAATTAGAAAAAACAAAAAATGCAAAAAGAAATATTATTTGGGGCTCAATAAGTAAAATTGTATTATTATTGTTACCTTTCATCACTAGAACTATTTTAATAAATAAATTAGGTAGTGATTATTTAGGACTAAATACTTTATTTACATCAATATTAAGTGTATTATCCTTAGCAGAACTTGGTTTCTCAGAAGCTGTTGTATTTCATATGTATGATCCAATAGCTAAAGAAGATAACAAAACGATTAATGCAATATTAAAAATGCTTAATAAAGTATATTTTGTGGTTGGGGTTGTAATTCTTGTTTTGGGTATTGCAATTATGCCTTTTTTAAAATATTTAATTAAAGGTGATATTCCAAGTGATGTAAATTTATATATTTTGTTTACTATTTTTTTAGCTAATAATGCTGTAAGTTATTTTGGTCTTTCTTATAGAACGTCACTTTTTCCTGCTCATCAAAGAAATGATATAATTAATAAAATTCAAACAATAGTAACTAGTTTTATGAATGTAATACAAATCATTGTTTTATTATGTTTTCAAAATTATTATTTATACATAATATTCTTACCGATTGGGACATTAATAACTTATATCATTTTATTTAATATTGCTAAAAGAAAATATCCAGAATATTATCCTGATGGCGCTTTATCTACAGAACAGGTATCTAGTATTAAAAAGAATATAAAAGGAATTGTTTTACACAAATTAGGTGGTGTATTATCTAATTCTGCTGATAGTATAATTATTTCTGCAATATTAGGTTTAACTGTATTAGCAATGTATAGTAATTATTTTTATGTAATAACAGTGCTTAGTGGTTTTTATGTTGTAATAACTGATGGAATAATGGGCGGAGTAGGAAATTCATTAGCTACCGAATCTAGAGAAAAAAATTATTCAGATTTGATTAAGTTTTCATTTATGGGTTGTTGGATTGTAAGCTGGTGTACAGTTTGTTTATGTTCTTTGTATCAACCATTTATGTTAATATGGGTTGGAGACTCGTTAATGTTCAATACTGCTACAATGTTACTTTTTGGTTTATATTTCTATGTGATGAGATTTGATTCAATAGGTGGCGTATATAAATCTGCATTGGGAGTATGGAATGAAGATTGTTTCAGACCAATTATTTCTGGATTGCTCAATTTATCATTAAATATTATATTAGCATTAATTTTAAATACTTATGCACCAGAGTATTCTGTTATAGGTATTTTGTTATCTTCAATCATTTGTAAGTTATTTATTGATTATCCATGGGGGTCTATAGTAACATTTAGAAAAATGGGTGGAGGAATGAAGAAATATACTTTATTTTTAGTTTTTTATTCTATTGTTACATTAGTTTCTATTGTAGTAACATATCTATTATGTGATTTAATACCTATGGAAAGAGAAATTCTAGGGATATGGTATTTTGTTTTAAGACTTGGAATTTGCGTAATTGTTCCAAATGTTATTTTTACATTATTTTATTTTAAATTAAAAGCGTTTAAAGATTCTAAAAATTTTATTTTATCTCATTTGAAAAGGAATTAAATAAATTATAAGGGGTTGTTCATATGAATATAGCAGTCGTTATTGCTGGTGGTGTTGGCTCGAGAATGGGTCACAACATACCTAAGCAATTTATAGAAATCAAAGGAAAACATATATTGGCTTATACTTTAGAAGCATTTCAAAAATCTAATTTGATTGATAGTATCGAAGTTGTTTGTATAGAAGGTTGGGAATCTGATGTTTGGTCATATAAAGAAAAATATGGTATTACTAAATTAAAATGGATAACAAAAGGTGGAAACACAGGTCAAGAATCAATAAGAAATGGAGTCTACAATTTAAAGGATAAAGTAGATCCAAATGACAATGTAATTATTCATGATGGTATACGTCCCTTGGTTGAAGATTACGTCTTAGATGATTTGATTGAGAAATGTGATAAATATGGAAATGCTGTAACATCAATGCCATATAATGAACAAATCTTTTTAATTGATGATGAAATATCGACTATTAAATATATTCCTAGAGAAACATTAAGAAGAGTTGCAACTCCACAAGCTTATAAATTTAATTTATTGTATAACAAATATCAAGAAGCCTTTGAAAAAGAAATTGGTATTTATGGTTCTTCATATACTAATACAATGATGGTAGAACTTGGTGTTAGATTGTATTTTGCGATTGGGTCTGATAGAAATATAAAATTGACTACCCCAGGAGATTTGGCAATATTTGAAGCTATGCTTGAAAAGGGGGATAAAAAATGATTTCCGACTTGGAATTAGAAGATATTAAATTAGTAGCAGATGAACTAAATTTTGATGGATTTAAAAATAAAACCATTTTAATTTCAGGTGGAACAGGCTTTATTGGATCATTTCTTATTTCTGTCTTCAAGTATAGGAATGAAAAATATAACGATAATATTCATGTTATTTCATTGTCTAGAAAAGGCGGAATTGATTTTGAAAATATAAAAAATGTTAAATGTGATATTACAAAAGATATAAATATTGATGATAATATAGACTATATTTTTCATTTAGCTTCCAATACACATCCTAAACAATATAAAGAGGATCCTGTTGGAACAATTTTAACTAATATTTTAGGATGTAATAATTTATTAAAATTAGCTGTCCAAAAAAAAGTAAAAAGATTTATCCTAGCATCAAGTGTTGAAATCTATGGACAAGGACCAGAATATCCAATGAATGAAATGTATTCAGGATATATTGATTGTAATACCGCTAGAAGTGGATATAATGAATCAAAAAGAGTTTGTGAAGCATTATGTCAGTCTTATAATAAACAATTTGGCATTGATTTTGTAACTGCAAGGTTTTCTAGACTAATTGGACCTGATAGAAAGCAAGATACTAAAGCAATAAGTCAATTTATGGATAAGGCTTTAGCAAATGAAAATATTGTTTTGAAGAGTTTAGGAAATCAGTTATTTTCATATTGCTATATTTCTGATGCTGTTAAGGCAGTCTTACTTATTGCCACAAAAGGCGTATCAACTGAAGCATATAATATTGCAGGCGAATTTGATGATATGACTTTATGTGATTATGCTAAATTTATTGCAAATTTAGCTAACATTAATGTTACTTTCGAAATTGAAGATGATGATGCTGTATCTAAAGCAACATATGCATTGCTCGATTGTTCAAAAATAAAAAAACTTGGTTATAAACCATCATTTTCTATAAAAGAAGGTTTAAGAAGAACTTATATAATACGAAAAAGTTGGATGAATAATTAATAATATGAGGTTAATATGAGTAAAACATTTGGTAATTTTACATTTATTGAAACTGAAATAAAAGATGTAGTTATTATTGAACCAAAAAAATATGGTGATAATCGCGGTTACTTTATGGAAACATATAAAGAATCTGATTTTAAGTCTGCAGGGCTTAATTATAATTTTGTTCAAGATAATCAATCAAAATCTAAAAAAGGTGTATTAAGAGGACTACATTTTCAAAAAACTTATCCTCAAGCAAAGCTAGTTCGTTGTATAGAAGGAGAAGTATTTGATGTATGTGTTGATTTAAGAAAAGATTCACCTACATACGGAAAATGGGCTGGTGTAATATTATCAGCTGAAAAAGGTAATATGTTTATGGTTCCACGTGGGTTTGCCCATGGATTTGTTGTATTATCTGATACTGCAACATTTTGTTATAAATGTGATGAATTATATCATCCAGAAGATGAGGGTGGTATTATGTGGAATGATCCTGAAATAGGAATAAAGTGGCCATATGATGGTGATGTATTACTTTCTGAAAAGGATAAAAAGCATCCCTCATTAAAGGATGCAAAGATTAAGTTTTAGGGAAGATTTATTTTATGGAGTCTACAGTTGTTTGTAAAAATAATCAGTATCTATTTTTTATTTTTAATTCTTCCATTAAAGCAATCAGGCATAAAGTATGCATACATATTATTTCATATATTTAAAATGGTACTGGAAATTGTACCGTTTTTTTTATTAAGTAATATGTGGAATCTTTAAATTTCATTAATTAATCGTTAATTAATTTTATTATTTTACAATATCAAAGATTGAGTTTTAATGAAATTAATGTTAGACTAATATAAGATGGTAAAATCTCTATATAAATAAGTTTTTTATCATTTTTTCTAAAATAATAGAAAAGGAGGAAAAATAATGCCAAAATTGAAGTATTATATTGTTGATAAATTAAATTATTTATCCAGTCATAAATATGTTAGAATTTTATTAATTTTCATATGTGTATATTCATTGTTTACTATTTTTTCTCCATTTAATAATATGAGTGGTGATTTTATTAATGATTATTCTATTATTAAAAGTATTTTTGATAAAGATATTCCGTTTATTAGAATGTTTAAAACAGAATCTTTTTATGGACAATTTTTAAGTAACTTATTAATTGCTTTAAATTATAAATTATTTAATTATAGTTTGAATTTTATAAATTTTTTAAATTATTTTCTTAATATTCTAATTATTGTTTTAACTTTTACATTTATAAATCCGAAAAAAACTGACAAGAAGAACTACTTTGCATTTATAGTTTTTTTTGTAATAATTATTGACTTTTTCAACACATTTCAAAATGCTTCATTTAACAATATTAAAATTATGATTGTGGTTAATCTATTGTCATTTATACTTTTCAAAAAAGCATTAGATTCTAATTCAAGTAAAAAATCTATTTTTATTGTTTTATCTATTTTTTTAGAGATATTTGCTTTTTTTATTCCATCAATTATAGTTTACTTGTATTTTTCTATAAAGAAACGTGAAAAAATACTAAATTATTTTTCAACTGTATTAGTTTATATGATAGTATTAGGTATTAATTACAATGTTTTTTTAAATTATACTTCTTATAATATCGTTGATAAATTTATCTATGTTTTTTCAAGCCCTTTGGCTCCAATTTCAAGGCTCCAAGATACAGAGTATATTGTTATAATTTATCAATTAATTGCAATAATTACCTGTGTATATATTTTTTTTGCATTAACTTCTGCAATAATTAATAAAAATTGGAATTGTATATTATCATCTATTTTATTATTAATAAACTTAGTGATTTCATTGTTTTATTATACTGATGGGAATTATACATATTCTTCATTACACATAATTAATAGATATTTATTTGCATATTCCTTATATAGTCTAATATTATATTCTAATTGTGATAGAATTTGTAAATATATAAATATTTCTTTTGAAAAAACTGCGGCATTTACTAGTTTATTTGCTATTGCTTTTTCTACAATTTTTGGTGTTTCATATATTTGTATTAATAATAATGATTTTATTGATTATGAGTATGTTCTATCATATGCAACAAAATATGATAGTGGAATTTTAACTGATGGAGTAAATAGTCATTTATTTGAAGAAACAGAAGAAGAAATACTAAAAAAATATAAATTTTTTCTAGAAAATAATCTTATTGTAAATAAAGAAAATATAGTATTGGAGAAAAATAATGAGCTTTGTACAAAAGAGACAATTAGATATATTAGAGGCTCAAGAGTTGATACGACTGGAGAACGTTGGTTGAAATCAAATTTTTCTTTTGAATGCTATGTTGTTGAGAAAATAATTAATATAAAAATATATTCTGAAATTGATAATAATTTGGTTTTATATGTAAATAATGAGAATGTTGGTAATGAATTTATCATTCGTGGAGAAAATGTTCTTTCTTATTATGTAGGAAATTATGTTGATGAAAATGTTATTGTTCATGGTATTTTTAATAATGAATACAAGGGTCCACTTGATGATGAGGATTATTGGTCGTGTGAAATTATGAGTTTATTCTTTGAATCCGAAGAATATGGCTATCACAAAATAGAATCTAATGGTACACAATGGACTAAACCTAATTTTGGTAAAATCATCAAAAATATTGAAGAATCGTATATATTTACGCTTTATTTACCTGATTTTGAGGGTAGAAATAAAGTAGATATATATTATAATAGCGAATTAATTTCTTCATATGAGTTGGTTGGTGGCTATAACGAAATATATATTGATTTCAGTAATTATATTGGTAAAGATATTTTTTTGAGATTTAGTATAGAGAAATGTGTTATAACAAATGGCTTAGATGAAAGAATACTTGGTGCTATTGTTTCAAAAGTTGAAAAGAAAAATATTGGTTTTACCAATGTAAAGGCAGGTGTTTAGTATGTTTACTATACCTGAATATGTAAATTGGAATTTATTTGGCCCATTTTTGACTTTGGTTATTGTTAATTTGGTATTTGGTATTTTTTGTATATGCTTTAAGTTTGAAAAGAAAATACTATTTAAAATAATAGGAAATGTACTTGTATTTGCAATTATTGGTTTCTTTTTATATTTAGCATATACAAATGATAAATGTCAGGATTATGATCATTATATGAATATTTATAATAAAAACTATAGTGAATGGTATACTAAAGACATAGGCTTTTTGTTTTTAGCTGATATTATGTATAGTATGGGATTTAGTTATTCATTGTTTAGATTTGTTATATATGCAATCTCATATACTTGCATTTTCATAGCTTTAACTGCATATAAAACAAATAAAAATTTTGTATTTGCTTTGTATGCTATATATCCTTGGAGTTTCCACGCATTTCAAATGCGAACTTGTCTTGGTTTTGCAATAGTTATGATTGCAACAATATTCTTGTTGTTTAAAGAAAAATGGAAAATATTAGGGTTTGCTATGTTTACATTCTTTGTTGGTCTAGCAACATCAATTCACGCATCGATGCTGCTATATGCAATCTTCTTTGTTATCTTTTTGTCAATAAAAAAGAAAAACTACTTTATTGCTCCATTGTTATTGGTTTCTCTTGTTTTTATAGCTTTTTATTTTAACAATCAAAATATAATTGTTGAATTAATTCCAGAATCTATTCAAGATAAGTTTTTTAATGGTCAATATACTGCTAATGTTCCAAATTATAGAGAATATATTTCATTATTTATAGCTATGGTCTTTATGCTAATGTCAGGTTTTTTTGCTTACATTGGATATTTTGGAATCTTTTCAAAAAAAGTTTCTTTATTTGATAATAAAAAAATATTTGATAATTCTGAAGAAAATACAATTAAATGCTTGTTTTTTATGACTGTTTGTATGTTTTGTTTAATTATAACTATCACATTTAATACTGATTTTTTCAGATTGCAAAGAAACTTCGTTTTATTTTTACTAATAATGATTTCATTATCTATGAGAAAATCCAAATTAAAAATCTTAAACCCTTGTATTTTATTATCAATTGTTTGCTTATTTTACGCAGAAAAAACATTGTTAGAATTCTCGAATTCTTGGGAAACTGGAGGAATAACAATGTTTTTCTGGATTTTCTTTATTTAAGTATTTTAACTTTTAGTGTTTGATATATAATAATTAATAGTGTATAATGATATTGCTTAGTTTTTAGGAGGATGTATTATGGAAGACGAATTAATTGAGGATGATGGTATATCCATTGCAGAGTTATTAAAACTTATTTGGAAAAGAAAATTTCTTGTATTAATAACTACAATCATTTTTGTTCTTGTTTTTATATTATCTGTAACATTATTTATTAATCCTTCAAAGAGATATTATACTACATCTTTTGATTTGAAAACTGCTGCAATAGTTGTTGATGAAGATGATGATAAGGTAAGAATGGATACGTACCCATCTGGAAAGACATTTAATTACAAGAATATTATTTCATTAGATAATATATCAACTGTTTTAAATTCAAAAGATCTATATAGTAAACTTGATGCAGATTATTTGTATAATACTATTTCAATCACTCAGCATAATGCGACATATTACACCATTACCATAAATTCGGCTAAGAAAGGTAATATATATGTTTATAATTCCTTTATAGAGGATTTGTTAAATATTGAGAAGAATAATATTGCAAATGATATTAATTCTATAGATTGTGATTCGCAGTTTAATAATTATGATGATTATAATATGTATTCTATTTTAGCTCAATCTTTGGAAGAAAATCTAATAACTCTTATCGGTTATTATGATATGTTAATTGAGAAATATTCTAATAATTATATAATTAATGGTAGAACACTTCAATCATATAAAAATGAAGTTGAAGTTTATTATTATAGTAACGTTCTTTCTGCATTAAAAGGAGAAGCTATCACTAATCATTATGTTAAAAATGTTGATTTGTATAACGATACTCGATTAAATTTGGTAGCAGGAATACAAAATGATTTTGATGAAACATCAAATGCTTTAAATGGATTACTTGATTTATATGAAAATAGATTGACTTCAACAGGAATTTATGGAGAACCATTTAATGAATTAATTCAAAATATTACTGAATTAAAAATAAAGTGCATAGAAATTAAAAATTATGCTTTGATGGCATATGATTATGATGTAGAAACAAAAGCATTTGTTTATAGTGGTAGTTACGTTGAAAATGATGACTTCGATAACCGTTTTTTAAACAATTACAATATAGTAAAAGATTTTTATTCTGATTATGAAGAAAATTTAAAAGGTATTTATAATGAGCAAACAATTGTTTCATTTAGTCTGAATTCAGTCATTAGTGAACAAGGAACAATAAGTTTATATATTGTGGCAATATTAGGCTTGGTTTGTGGAGTGTGTGTTGGTTCAGTAATTGCTTTAATTCTAGAAGTTCCATCATATAATGAGGAAAAGAAAAAAACAAATAAATAATTTTTTGTAAAACTAAATTTGTTTATACATAATTAAAATACTAAGGTCTCCATATAATAAATTATGGAGGCTTTAATTATTTATATAAAACACTTTAATTATTTATATAAATAGTACAATTAATTGTAGATTGATACAAATTATGATATAATTTACAATAAGGATGTGTTAGTTAATGGCAAAGAAAGTAGATATAATTTGCCCATTTTATAATGGCGAAGAATATATTGTTAATATAAATAATTATATTTTGAAACAAAAGGATATTGAAATAAATAAAATACTATATATATTAACTGAATCAGAAGATAATTCAAAAGAAATATTAATAAATAATCATATACCTTTTGTAGAAATTCCTAAAAAAGACTTTTCACATTCTTTAACAAGAGAGAAGGCATTATTTGATTCTATTGCTGATTATGTCATAATGATTACTCAAGATGTTAAAATTGAAGATGAGTATTGCTTTTCAAAATTATTAAATTATACAATCGAAAACAATGTTGCTGTGTCATATGCACGTCAAATTGGTTATATACATGGAATAGATAGATATTTTAGAAAGATAAGCTATGGTAAAAATTCATATGTTTATTCTAAAGAGGATTTACAAAAGAAAGGACAAAATGCTTGTTTTTTAAGTGATGTTTGTGCTTGCTATAATGTTGAAACATTCAAAAGAATAAATGGATATGACGGTAAAGATTTAAATACTAATGAGGATATGTATTATGCATATAAATGTTTGAAAAATGATTTAAAGGTAGGCTATTGTGCTGATGCAGTAGTATATCATACACATAAGCTAACATTTAAAAATACTTATGAAAGATATAAAGAAATAGGACATTTCTTTTATCACAATCCGGAAATTGATGCATTACCAAATAATCGAATGAAATATTTTAAATGTATGGGTATAATGTTCATTCATTTTGCATGGAAATCTTTTATTTTATTTCCTATTCACGCACTAATTAGACATTTTGGAATTGTAAATGGAAAGAAGGAAGAAGAAAAAAATGATAATAAGAAGTAGAACGCCACTACGTTTAGGACTGACTGGCGGTGGAACTGATGTATCACCGTATTGTGATATTTATGGTGGATGTGTTTTAAATGTAACAATAAATTTGTATTCATATTGTACAATAAGACCTACTAACGATGGCAGGATTGTTTTTAATGCCCCTGACAGAAATGAAAAATTAGTGTTTGATAGCATAAGTATGCTTCCAAACGACAAAAAATTACCACTTCATTGTGGTATATATAATCGAATAGTAAAAGATTTTAATAATGGACAACCATTATCGTTTGAAATGACAACCTATAGTGATGCACCAGCAGGTTCTGGCTTAGGTACATCATCAACAATGGTTGTAACAATATTAAAAGCATTCCAAGAATGGTTAGATCTACCTTGGGGAGAATATGATTTAGCAAAACTAGCATATGAAATTGAAAGAAAGGATTTAGGCTTTTCTGGCGGTAAGCAGGATCAATATGCTGCAACATTTGGCGGTATGAATTTTATGGAATTTTATGATAATGATAGGGTTATCGTAAATCCTATTAAACTTAAGCCATGGATTAAAAACGAGCTAGTTAATTCATTAGTATTATTTTATACAGGTACATCAAGAGATTCAGGAAAAATTATTGAGGAACAGAAAAAATCTACCTCAAATGATAAGTCATTAGAAGCAATGCATGAAATAAAAAGACAAACAACCATAATGAAAAAAGCAATTTTAAAGGGTGATTTTGATACTATTGCAGAATCACTTCATCAAAATTGGTTAGCTAAGAAAAAAACAGCAAGTGTTATTTCAAATCCGGAAATAGAAAAAACATATAATTTCATTATGGCAAATGGTGGAAAGGCTGCTAAAATTTCTGGTGCTGGCGGTGGCGGATTTATGATGATATTATGTGATCCTGAAAAAAGATATGAGCTTATTCATGCCCTAAAAAATAAGCAGGAAGGAAAAACTAAGATTGTAAGCTTTGTTGATCACGGTGCACAAGCTTGGACAGTAAACAATGAAAAATAGTACAAGAAATAAAATTAATGATTTAATATCAAGATATTCACAATTAAATATATGCTATGATTCAATCATTTCAGCCACTGAAATATTAATTAACACATATGAAAATGATGGAAAGCTTTTAGTATGTGGTAATGGAGGTTCATCAGCTGATAGTGAGCATATTGTTGGTGAGCTTATGAAGGGCTTTGTATTAAAAAGAAAGCTTAGTGCCAATTTATGTGAAAAAATTAATGATACTAAGCTTACAGATTCATTACAATATGGGCTTCCAGCAATAGCCCTTGATTCACATACTGCGCTTACTACCGCATTTTCTAACGATCAATTACCTGAGGCAGTATTTG
>JALEQD010000077.1 GCA_022768655.1 Anaeroplasma sp. | reverse complement strand
TATGCTTACGTGATGCAAACTTTTCAGCTCTAAATACTGGTCCAGATTCAAAAATACGTTCAAAGCCTGCAGCCATTGCCATTTGCTTATAGAATTGTGGTGATTGTGCTAAGTAAGCATTACGATCAAAATAATCTACCTTAAATACACCAGCACCAGATTCAGATTCAGCACCAATTAATTTTGGTGAATGAATTTCGATAAAATCTCTTTCAACTAAGAATTCTCTGCATCTTGAAATAAAATATGATTGTGTTTTAAACATCAATGTATTTTTATCAGTTCTTAAATCAATCCAACGATAATCCAATCTCAAATCAATGTTTGTTTCTTCTCCCTTTGGAGCAACAATTGGAGATGGTTGGGCAATAGAATCAATAACTATTTTATCAGGATACATTTCCATACCATTTAGCTTAACATATTCGCTTTTAAGAATTGGACCATAGGCCTCAATTACTGAATCTACAGTTATTTTATCTAAAATCTCAACAAGCTCAGGATGTTTTTCCTTTTCTATTGTTAGCTGTAGCTTTCCAGATACATCCTTTAATACAATGAAGCACATTGCTTTTTTGTTACGAATGTTTTCAACAAAGCCAGCTACATGATTTACTTCTCCTAAAGTAATATCCTTTAAATTAACTCTTTTCATTTTATTTACTCCTTTTCCTTACATGATAAGCATCCACCTAGGGACTTATTTTTATTTATTATGTATGGATATAATTCATATATAGAAATTACTTCCTCACTTCCTGATATCATATCCATAATATTTATATTAAACTGATTATTATAATCATCAGTTAATAAGCAAACAAATCTTGAATTTAATCTTTTTGCCTTAATAATACTATCTTCTATACTAGTAAATGAAAAATCAATATCAGTAGATAAACCACCAATTCTTAAAATATTAGCTTGCTTTAAGCATTGATAAATAAGGCTTTTTGATGCTGGAATGAAATATACATAAGCATTATTCTCTTTAACTATTGATCTATTTGCATCATCTAATGCTTGTAATATTTCTTTTATATCAATAATTATTTTAATTGATTTATCATCAATTACACCATAACCAAAATTATAATTATCATATGAAAGCTTAATATTATTTTCATTTGCTAAAATATATCTATTAGGTATTTGCATTTCATCTAATATAGAACATATGCTACTTGTAAAGTTTAATTCAAATACAGTATCCTTTAGCTTAAATGCTTTTAATATTGCATTTGTTAATGAAATAATATCTGTCAAAAGATAATCATTATTAGGTGATACTTTTATTACAGCAAAATAATCTAAACTATCATTAGCTGTAAAATAATAGCATCTTTTAATATCATCAGTTATTTCATTTTCTAAATTTGATAATATTTCAGTATATGAATATAAACTACAAACTCTTCTAATAACATCAAAGCATCTTAAATATTTTTTTGATTTATCATTTGATAAACTAATCATACTTTCCTTTCTTGTATTCATAAGAATACATTGAATAATACAATGCGATTGTATCTTGATTTTTTTGATTAATCAATTTTTGGCATTCATAATGAAAGCCAGCTTTTAATATAACCCTCTTAGAAGCCTCATTTTCTATAACATGCCCAACAATAAGCTTATCTAAGCACAAATGATAAAAGCCAATTTTACAAACTTCTTTTAAGGCTCTTGTCATAATACCCTTATTCCAATAATCCTTATGCAAAATATAACCTATTTCACATGCATTTTCATTAGGATAATATGTATGAAAATCAATTACTCCTATCATCTTATCTTGATTACATATTGCATAACCAATTGGTAAACCATTTAATGGTCTTTTTAAAAATACTTCATTAAATACCCAAATTGAATCATTCATTGATAGTAACGGACCCCAATTCAAATATTTAACTACCTCTGGATTACTACCAATAAAAAAATAATCAAAGTAATCAGCCTCACAAAGTTCTCTTAAGGTAATATTTCCTAAATTAACTTTTGGTAAATCAGTTCTCATTTTCGCTCCTTAAAATAATAAAACGTCCTCAAAACTATAAGGACGTAAAATTTCGTGGTGCCACCTTACTTCTAGCATATGCTAGCACTTATAACCGTTAACGCCTGGTACGTCTTTTTTTAAAAGCATTCCAAAGTGTCCTTCAATTTATTCCTATGAATGCTTACACCAACCATTCTCGCTTTAAATAGGTTAATAAATCTACTATCTTCTTCATCAATTTAAATACATTAAATATTTTATCATTTTAGTATATATATTTCAAGAAATTACGATACAAAATGTTCATCAGTTATGTCGATTATTTCATCATTAGTAGTTTCAAATTCATTAATTGTATCAAATAGACTATCTAATGTAGATTTTGTAATCTCCTCATCAAGTGGAGTATTATTATCAATACCTATTTTTTCTAAAACCTCAGATACCTCATTATCCATTACATAGGTTTCTCTTTCAAAATAATTTTCAATATTTAATTCATTTAATGTATTCTCTACAATTGCATGAAAATAACGATTATTAAATATGATTTTATATGGCATACCCACATCTGTAAATACATCATATAATATGCCAAAAATACAATTTTTATACTCTTTAGGAGTAGTAATTAAATATTTAAAATAATTCCTATTACTTTTAGTGTAATAAAAACTAATAATTAATGGTCTTATATTTTTATCCTTAATTATAACTGGTAAATAGGATGCGCTAAAAAAGCATTCATCATTCAAATATGTTGAATTTTTAAATTCTTCTACAAATTGAATATTAGGCTTTTCCTTTTTTATTTTACATTCTAAATACGGTAAAGGACGATAAATGACAGAATATTCTAATCTTTTTTCATCCATAAAGCATACTACTGAATCATTTTTCTTAAATGCCTCAATAATATCATTAAATTCCTGAGGAATAATAGAATTTAAATAATATAAATTAGTAAGAAGAATTTCAATTTCCTTTACATTTGCTATTCTTTCCTTTAAGCCTGCTTCAAATCTATAAATTAATAAATTATCATTTTCCATTATTTTGATTTTATTTTTTTTAAGATAAGCTATTTCCTCATCCTTTAAATCTGATTTTGGGGCAAAAATAGCACAAATTGAATCACAATCACATATTGTAATTAAATTCTCTTTTGATGTTGACAATATGTCATGGACATAATTAAAGCCTTTATTGTTAAAGAATAGCTGACATCCAAATGAATCATTATAGAATTGCTCAACAAAAGTAAACAAGCTTTTCTTTTTACCTAAATAAAATAAAAATGTATCTGCTGAGGAAAAATATTTCCAATAATCTTTTTTCTTAAAGCTTTTTAATAATCTTTTACATTCAATATAATTTTCACTAGCCATATCAATTACAAATCAACTTAATTATTGATTAACTCCTTTTCCTACCTTTTATAAACTACAACACGCTTAATTCCATATTCTTTATTTTTATATATTTTTAGATCATTATACTCCTTGGGATAAATGCTATTTTTATCCATTTCAAAAACAATCATACCCTTAAATGATAATAATTTATATACACTTTCTAATATCTCATCTATTTGATTCATTCTATAGGGAGGATCTAATATTATCATATCAAATAATTCATTAGTACTATTAACAAATTCTTTATAATCCATATTGTAAAAATAAGCATCCTTTATTCCTAATGAATTACAATTATCCTTACACACCATTAATGCATTCTTATTAATATCATTCATATATATTGAATCAAATCCTCTAGAATATGCTTCAATTGCCATAGCACCAGACCCTGCAAATAAATCAAGACATTTTCCACCATCAAAATAAGTACCTAGCATTGTAAATATTGCCTGTCTAACCTTATCTTGAGTTTCTCTTGTTGTTTCTAAATTTGTCATTTTTATTATTCTATGTCTTAATCTACCTGCAATTATTCTCATAATTACTCCTTATCTAGGATTTTTACCTAATACATTAACTTGTAGCGTTTTACCATTTATTTTTTTGTTTTTTATATTCTTAAAAAATCTTAATGCTTCAGTTTTAACCTCAACATAACTCTTTTTTTCTTCTATTACGATTTTTCCAAAATGTTCTCTATGAACCTTTAATTCGTCATGAAAATAAACAACAAGCTGATTTGGTCTAATACTATCTATCTTACCAACATTAACCTCGATAATACTAAAATCCTTAGTTTTTTTATCATTTGATGATTTTGAATTTTTAGATTTTGCTTGTTCTTTTCTTTCTTTTTTATTTTTTAATGATACAGTATCAATTGGAGGATATTCTCTTTCATTATTTTTATCTATCATTTCTAATAATGATACTATAATTGGAACAGGATTACTTGATAGCTTAGATAATTTCATTATTAGATTATCATAGTTATGATTATCATAATTTGCTTCTATACCCTCTGTTATTTTTGCAAAAATAGCCTTTTGCTGATGAGTCTTTATTTCCTTTACAGAAGGTATTTCACATACTGTAATTTTATGCTTAATATAATTTTCAAGTTCAATAATTCTATTTTTCATTCTAGTAGTAGATAATGTTATTGCCATACCACTAGAGCCTGCACGACCAGTTCTTCCAATTCGATGAACATATATTTCATTTTCATTAGGAATATCAAAATTAATAATAGCCTCAATACCATCAATATCAATTCCACGTGCAGCAACATCTGTAGCAATTAATATTTCAACGCTTGACAATCTAAATGATTGCATAACTCTATCTCTAGAGGCTTGCTTCAAATCACCATGTAGTCCATCAGCCTTGAAGCCTAAAGATTGCAAGAATAATACTAATTCATCAACCATTGCCTTTGTATTACAAAAAATCATTGCACTTGCAAATTGATAATAATCAAGTAATCTTACAAGTAAATCCTTCTTTTGTTCCTTTTTAACATAATATATTTTTTGTTCTATAGCATCAACTGTTAATGCTTTATTTTCAATTTTTACAAATTCAGGATCATTCATATATTTTTTGCTTATGCTTTTAATGAATGGCGGTAATGTGGCAGAAAATAATGCTGTTTGTCTAGATAGAGGCATTGTTTTTAGTATTGTTTCTAAATCCTCCTGAAATCCCATTTTTAGCATTTCATCTGCTTCATCTAATACCAAATATCTAATTTTTGAAAAATCAATATTTCCCTTATTCATTTGATCAATTATTCTACCTGGTGTACCTATTACAATTTGTGGCTTTGATTTTAATGCCTTAAATTGCTTTTCATATGATTCACCACCATATATTGTAGCAATCTTTATTTTCTTTAGGTTTACCGCAAGCTTATCTATTTCTTTAGATACCTGTAGTGAAAGCTCACGTGTTGGACATAATACTAATGCTTCAATACATTTTGAATTATCATCAATATTTTCTATTAAAGGAATACCATATGCAAATGTTTTTCCCGTTCCAGTTTGAGCTTGTCCTATAACATCCTTACCATCTAGTAAATAAGGAATTGACTTTTCCTGAATAGGTGTTGGTACTAATATATCTAATTTTGTCAATGCATCAACTATATTAGCTGATATGTTTAATTTACTAAAATCACTCATTTTTATTTCCTCATTTATCCTTAAGCAAGAAACAGTTAAATAACAAAAGAAAAGTGGATTGAAAAATCCACAGTATTTTTTATTACCTAGGAAGGTCGTGAAGAACTAAGTCCTTCAACGGTGGAAGCCTCTTTTTAGTCATTATTAGGGTTCTCACATAAAGTGAGCATCCTCACAAATGTTCTCTCAGCTTCCTTTAAATAATTTTTGAGCTCCACGGCCATCTTCCTAGTAATTATATTTTATCATAATAACAAAGCTTTTGCAAATATTTGCAGTGTCTATAATATTAAAATATATAATAATTTATCTACGAAACATAAGATATAATAATTGCAATTATTCCACAAATTATTGAAAGAAAACCTACAATTATCATAAGGGAATCTCCTTTATTATCTCCACGATATGTTTGTGAATTAATAAATACAAGTCCCCATGCTATAAAGCCAACTAGTGTCAAACATATAAATAATAAGAAATGTCTGAAGAAATATGGCATTTCTGCAAGTGGCTTACCTATGAAAATAAATGTAATAGCGAAATAGCACGCTAATGAAGCAACTATTAAAGCAAAAATACCTATAATGATTTTTACAGTTAAAACATACTTATAATTTTTATATTTATTTTGATTATCGTTTTTATTTTTATCCATTAATTTTTGTTTACTTGCCATAAATATAGTCGAAATATAATATCGACTTACCTCTCTTTCCGATTTGTATAAATATTATTAATCTTTTCATAAAAATTATAACATAATCGGATTACTTTTTAAAGAAAAATAGGTAGAACTATCTACCTATTTGAAAATTAATTTGCTTTCTTTGTTTCTTTTTTTAATACAACTACATTTTCAGTAGCCTTTGCCTTTGGATTTGCTAAACCTTTTTTAGCTAAATCACAAAGATTTGCAAATCCTTGTGCATCATTAACAGCCATTTCAGCTAACATCTTTCTGTTAATTGCGATATCAGCTTGTGCTAAACCATTAATGAATTGTGAATACTTCATACCATTTAATTGGCATGCAGCATTAATACGAGTAATCCATAATTTTCTGAATTCTCTCTTCTTTTGCTTTCTATCTCTAAATGCATATTGTAATGAACGCATAACTTGTTCATGAGCAGTCTTATATAATGTGTGCTTTGAACCATAATAGCCCTTTGCAAGCTTTAATACAGCTTTACGTCTTCTTCTTGTAGTGTAACCACCTTTAACTCTTGGCATAATCCTTTACCTCCTTAATTACATTAAATTAGAAATCAATGACTTAATTCTCTTCTTATCAGTTGCATGAACTAATGTAGTCTTTGATAAATTCTTATTTTGTTTGTGTGTTTTATTAGTCTTTAAGTGACCAGTCTTTGAATGACCGCGAACGATCTTTCCTGTTGCAGTGATTTTAATTCTTTTCTTTAAACCACTATGTGTCTTTTGCTTTGGCATAATCTTAACTCCTTCTTTTAATTAATCTTTCTTTTGTATTGGTGCAATAACTGCGAATAATGTTCTACCATCTAGCTTAACTGGGCTTTCTACTGTAGATACATCAGCAAGACTTTCAACAAATCTGTCGATTACTTCTTTTCCTAAGTCTTGATGAACGATCATACGTCCAAAAAATCTTAAAGAAATTTTGACCTTATTTCCCTTTTCAAGTATTGTTTTAGCCTTTCTAGACTTAGTCTCAAAATCATGCTTTTCAATTGTTGGTGAAAGCTGAATTTCTTGTACTACAACAACCTTTTGCTTTTTCTTCATTTCTTTAAGCTTCTTTTGTTGCTCAAAACGGAAACGAGAATAATCCATCATTTTTGCAACTGGCGGATTTGCATCTGGTGAAACTAAAACTAAATCTAGTCCACGATTCTCCGCTTCTTGTAAAGCCTTTGCTCTGGCTAAAACTCCAAGTTTTTCACCAGAATCTGTAATAACTAGCATTTCCTTACAGCGAATAGTATCATTTACTAATTCCTCTGCTCCCTTTTTTTGCTTGTTAATACTGCCACCCCCGTATAATTTTCTCTTGAAAAATAAAAAGAGGACGTAAACGCCCTCATATAATAATCAAATCAAAATTCAAGTGACTTTTTGCCTATCAACATTATCAATCAGGCGAGAAACGGGCGTTTCTTCTTTCCACATATTATTTTTACCTAGATAATAATAACATAAGATATTTTTCCTGTCAAGGCTTTTTGCTATATTTTTAAATCTTTTACATTGTATACAGAAATATACAGTATTCCAAGCAAAAAAATCCACAAAATTGAAAGTAAAATATTGTTTGCTGTATAAACTAGCGACTTACTATCTAATTCTATTATAGGAATGACTAGTGATAATTTTTCAACTAAATTTTCCATATTATTGCATAATATCTTTACTACTATACTTAATAATACAACACTTAATGGTGTTAATATAACAGGAATTAATGTGATTAAAAATATACTAAGCATTGCTTCAAAAATCATACCTACATATATATACCAAAAATTAACAAAATGGATATATGTTAATTTTAAGAGCGGAAATCTTAAAATACCTATTGATATAATCATTAATGCTTCTATTATACATAATATCAACAATGATATAGAAATACATAGTAGCTTAAAAAAGCATATTTTTCTTCTTGAAACATGTGATAAAAACAAGCAATCAAAGCCAGAAGAAAAAATAGTAAGTTGTAAAACAAAGGATGAAATAATAATACTATTTTGAATCATTATAATTAATAGACTTTGTGAAAAATAAATTTTGTGAAATTCGTTACTAGCCTCTAAATATTCATCATTAGATGCCTGAGGGTTTGTACATAAAAATATAAAGCCAAATGTAAATAACAAGCATAAACCAATTACTATTATTGTTCCCTTTTGAAATAAATAACTAAAATATAAATTTAATAATGAATTATTTTTTAATTTTTCTTTTTCTTTCATTTATTGTTCCTTCCTTTATCTCAAAAACCTTAGAGGTTATACCATTGAATAATGATTTATTATGTAAACTCATAATAACTATTTTCTTTTGTTCTAAAAGCTCACTAACCTTTTCTTTAAATAGTTTTTTTGCAAATTCATCTAGTCCATCTAATGGTTCATCAAATATATAGCAATCTGCATCATGAATTAATATTTGTAATAATCCAAGCTTTTGATAATTTCCCTTTGATAAGGATGATATTACCTTATTAGGTATTTGATATTCTTCTAATAAGGCCTTTACATCTATTTTTTTACCGTATAATGACAATATACTTTTAACATATTTTTCAACCTTTAATAGCTTTGGAAGTGAAAACTTATCTGGCAGATAAGAAATACTATTATCATTTATTATCTCACCACTTGTTTTATAAATTAAACCAATAATAAGCTTTATTATTGTAGATTTTCCACTTCCATTAATTCCACTTAGAATATAGAAGCCTGGTTCTTCTATTGTTAATGATACTGAATTTAAAATATTTTGATTACCATATTTTTTAATAACATTTGACAATTTAAGCATATTTTATTTCTCCTAGCTTTGCATATGAAATATAGTCTTTTAATATAATATCAGATGCTAAAAATGAAAATGTATCTATGTAAAATAATTCTCCTTTTATTTTTAATGTCATATATCCTTCTTTAATAAGTATGATTTTATTATATCCTATCGGAATAAAAAATTTATTGCCCTTAGGCTTATAGCTTACCTCTTCATTTGAATATAATGCATTATAGCTTGGAATAATATTTTTTATTTCAATTTCATTTTCATAAATTGCTTCACTTATAGAATTTATGTATCCGTATCCTGTAGTACCAACCATAAAATTATCTATTGTTTCTGGTG
>JALEQD010000049.1 GCA_022768655.1 Anaeroplasma sp. | reverse complement strand
CCTGGTATAGGAAAGGACTTAGGAGCAAACTTTAATCAAAATAGTAATTTCTTCAAAGGAGTATTTATGGCACCAAATGCCGTAAAAAGTGCTCTTAAAACACAAGTTTTTGCCTCATATATGCTTGAAAAAACTGGCTTTAATGAAATTTCTCCGAAATATAATGAATTTAGAACTGATATAATTCAAATTATCGAATTAAAAACAAAAAAGAATCTTGTTGCCTTTGCTAGAAGCATTCAAGCTTCTTCTCCTATTGATTCTGGAGTATATATAGTACCAGCACCAATGCCAGGATATCCATGCGATGTTATTATGGCAGCAGGATGCTTTACTGAGGGAAGCACAATCGAATTAAGTGCTGATGCGCCATGTGTAGAACCATATACATTATATATGCAGGGTGGACTTACTTATGAATATGGTAAATTAAGTATAATGCAAGCATTATCGAAGGTATTAGAAGAAAAAGAGAAAAATTAATTAAATGAAAAAGCGTAGCACCATTCAGGAATAAGCCTGTTTTAAGCTACGCTATTTTTTTATAATAAAAAATGAGGGAATACCCCTCATTTAAACACTATTATATTGTCCACCATCAATTCTAATTATGGAATTATTTATATAGCTTGCATCATCACTTACTAAAAACCTAACAAGCTTTGCAACCTCTTTAGCTTCTCCCATTCTTCTTAATAGAATTTTATCAAGCTCCATTTGCATAAATTCCTCATCATAATCCTTGATTTCACTTTCTGTGGCGATTAATCCAGGTGCGATAGCATTCACAGTAGCATATGGTGCAAACTCAATAGCTAAATTATGAGTAAGTGAATTTAAAGCTGCTTTAGATGCATCATATTCAATTCCCATGGGATAATATGTATTCATTCCATTAGTTGAAGAAATATTAATAATTCTTCCCCATTTTTTATCTAAAATGTGGCGTTCTGCTCTTTTTGCAGTTAAAAATGCACCTATAACATTTACATCAAGTGTTTTCTTAAAATCAGCTACTTTTTTTTGACTAAATAAATTAGGTAAATCAACTGCCGCATTATTAATTAAAATATCAACCCCACCAAGCTTTTCTTCAATAATATTAAACATATTATTTACTTGTTCTTCGTGACTAACATCACATTTAATAACTAAAGAATTGATATTATAAGCCTTTATTTTCTCATAAAGCTCAAAGGCTTCTTTTTCTGAGGTGTTATAATTTATAACACAATCATAGCCTGCTGATGCTAATTCTTCAATAATTGCAGCCCCAATCCCCTTAGCACTACCAGTAACTAATGCAACCTTATTCATTAATTAAGCTCTTCCACAATAGCTTCCATCAATTGTAGAGATAATTACCTTTTCTCCTTCTTTGATGAATTGTGGCACTCTAATTCTTAATCCAGTTTCTAAAGTAGCATCCTTTGTTGAAGTAGATGATGCACCAGGTGCAGCTGGTGGTGTTTCAGTAACAACTAATTCAACCTTATCTGGAAGAACAACGTCTAATACTTCTTCTTCAAAGAAGCGTAAAGATAAATCCATACCTTCTAATAAATAATACTTATAATCGCCAATTACATCCTCTGATAATTCATATGTGTCAAATGTTTCCATATCCATAAAATAGAATGTTCCTGCTGATTCATATGAATATTGTACTTCCTTTTTTCTGATATCAGCTTGATCAAATTTAGTATTTGTATTAAAGTTTCTTTCAACAATATTTCCAGTTCTTAAATCCTTCATTTTTGTTTTAAGAATTGCAGCACCCTTACCAGGTTTTACATGCATAAATTCTAGAACAACATATAAGTGTCCTTCAATCATTAATGTTAATCCGTTTTTGAAATCTCCAGCTTCAATTGCCATAATAAAAATCTCCTTTATTTCATATATTTGATTTTATCGTTTTTTACATATAAAAGTCAAGTTATTTGCCGAAAATAATAAAATTTATTGAACTAATTTTTATTTTTTAGTGCTGCTTGTGCTGCAGCTAATCTTGCAACAGGAATTCTAAATGGTGAACATGAAACATAATCCAAACCGCAATTATGATAAAAATCAATACTTGCCGGATCTCCGCCTGTTTCACCACATACTCCTACATGTAAATTAGGATTAGAACTCTTGCCCATCTTTGTTGCCATATTAATTAATTTACCAACGCCTCTTTCATCAACAGATTGGAATGGATCACTATCTAATATTTTTTGTTCATAATATGAATTAATAAACTTAGAATAATCATCTCGAGATAATCCCATTGTCATTTGTGTTAAATCATTTGTACCAAAGCTAAAAAACTCTGCCTCTAAAGCTATTTCATCTGCTAAAAGTGCCGCTCTAGGAATTTCAATCATAGTACCAATATGATATTTTAATTCAACTCCTAATTCGTTAATTATTTTATCACATGTTGTTTTTATAATAGATTTAACAAATTTAAATTCTCTTGAGCCGATAACGAAAGGTATCATTATTTCAGGCTCTATATCAATATTGTTTTCCATTTTTACTTCTATTGCTGCTAAAATAATCGCAGTAACCTGCATTCTTGCAATTTCGGGATATTTTATACTTAATCTATCTCCTCTAAATCCAATCATAGGATTAAATTCATGTAATTCAGCAATTCTTTCTTTTACTTCCATTACAGAAATATTTAAATCATTTGCTAATTCTATAATTTTATCCTCCTCTTGAGGTAAGAATTCATGTAAAGGTGGATCTAATAATCTAATATTGACATTTAATCCCTTCATTTCAATAAATAATGCTTTAAAATCTGATTTTTGGAAAGGGAGTAATTCATTTAATGCTGCTTCTCTTTGAGCCAAATCCTTCGCAAGAATCATTTTTCTCATTGAGAAAATCCTATCCTCTCCAAAAAACATGTGCTCAGTTCTACATAGTCCGATTCCCTCAGCACCAAAGCGTAATGCATTAATTGCATCTTTAGGTGAATCAGCATTTGCGCGAATTCTTAATCTTCTGAATTCATCAGCCCAACTCATTAATCTCGCAAAATTACCACATAATTCTGCTGGAATCATTTCAACTTTACCCTTATATATTTCACCAGTAGAACCATTTACAGAAACTAAATCCTTATCTGTATATGTTATACCATCAATTATCATAACACGTTTTTCTTCATCAATATATGCATCACTACATCCAGTTACTGCACATTTTCCCATTCCACGAGCAACAACTGCAGCATGAGAAGTCATACCGCCTCTTGCGGTAATGATTGCCTCAGCAGCCACCATTCCTATTATATCCTCTGGTGATGTTTCTTCTCTAACTAATATAACATTTTCTTTATTATCCTTTCTCACTTTTGCTTCTAAAGCTGAAAAAGCAAGATATCCACATCCAGCACCAGGTGAAGCAGGATTACCTTTCAAAATAACATTAGCGTTTTTTAATGATTTTGGATCAAATGTCGGATGTAATAAATCATTCAATGATTTAGCATCAACACGCAATACTGCTTCTTCCTTAGTAATAATACCTTCATCAACTAAATCACAAGCAATTTTCAATGCAGCTTGAGCTGTTCTTTTACCATTTCTTGTTTGTAAGAAATACAATTTGCCATCCTCAACAGTAAATTCCATATCCTGCATATCCTTATAATGCTTTTCTAGCTTATGCGCAGTAGAAACAAATTGCTCATAAATTTCAGGTTGTTGGTTTTGCAATTCTTCAATGCGTAAAGGAGTTCTAATTCCTGCAACAACATCTTCTCCTTGTGCATTAATAAGATATTCAGCAAATATTTTCTTTTCACCAGTACCAGGATCACGAGAAAAGCCTACTCCTGTTCCACTTGTTTCACCCTTATTTCCAAATACCATTGATTGCACATTTACTGCAGTTCCCCATGAAGAAGGGATTCCATTCATTTGTCTATAAACAATTGCACGTTCATTATCCCATGATGAAAAAACAGCACCAATTGCTTCAATTAATTGAACCCATGGATCAGAAGGAAATTCCTCACCAACATTTTCAAAATACCACTTCTTATACATTTTAATCAAAATCTTTAAATCGGAAGCTGGAATATCACAATCCAACTTATATCCTTTTTCTTTTTTTAGTTTTTCTAGCATAAGATCCATTTCACGTCTTGAAAATCCCTTTGCTATATTTGTAAACATTAAAATAAATCTTCTATATGAATCATATGCAAATCTTTCGTTGTTAGTAAGCTTTGCTAAAACTTCAACAACCTCATCATTTAAACCCAAGTTTAAAATAGTATCCATCATACCTGGCATAGATACTCTAGCACCCGATCTAACTGACACTAATAGTGGGTTTTCCTTTCCACCAAAACTTTTACCAGTAATTTCCTCTAATTTTTTCAAATTACATCTAATTTCTTCAATTAATTCATTTGAAAGCTGTTTGTTGTCTCTATAATAATTAACACATGCTTCTGTAGTAATAGTAAATCCTTGGGGAATTAATATTCCTATACTTGCCATTTCAGCAAGACCAGCACCCTTTCCACCTAACAATTCTTTTCCTAATCCATTTGCTTCATTAAATAAATACACATATTTGTTCTTCATAATCTTACTCCTTGCAAAAAAACGCTTTCATTATATCACTGATAAATATAAAAATCAAGGAATAAATACAATATTTTATAAACTGTTCAACATCATGTAAAAAGAAAAAAATCAACTTAATTTCAATCCAATGAAATTCTTGTTGATTTTTCATAAATTTACCATCTTCATTACATATATGAATAATAGCATATATTTTTTTAATACCATAATGAACCACTAGCGATTCACCTATGATTGAATCTAGTTTTTGAGATATTGGACATTGACAAAAATCATTTATTTGTCAATATAACATTTAACCATTTTGTTGAATTATCGAGTCTAACATCTTCAGTAATTATATATTCCTTTATTTTTAAATTTGTTTCCTTCAAATAATTATTTATAGTAGATTCATTTAAATCTAAGAAATATCTTCCATTTCTTTCTCCTTCAAATTCTCCATATTTAAATGATGCATAAATTATTCCATTTTTCTTTAATGCTTTAGAACACTTTTTAAATACAAAGTTTAAATCCTTAGACGAAACATGTAATAAAGACGCACATGCCCATATCCCATCAAACATATTTTCAAAATCAATGTCTTGGGCGTATAAATTATACACATTCTTTATTCCTAGTTTCTTTGCATTAATGCAAAAAGATTCTGATGGATCTATCGCATATACATCATATCCTTTAGACATAAAATATAATGAATCTCTTCCTGACCCAAATCCCAAATCCATTATTTTTTCTGCATTATTTAAATACTTCTCAAATAAATTATACTGAAAACTCATATCACAATTGAATGTATCATCTATAAATGCTTTAGCATTATCCTCATAAAAATTACTCATATTAAACTCTTTCCCATTTTACAAAACCATTATATAATGCACTATCATATAATTTATTAAGCTGTATGTCAAATGAATTATTTAAAATGTTTTTATTTCTTTCAATAAGCTTATTCAAATAATCATAAGAAGGTATTTTATTATTCTTAGTTTCGTTACAATGAGAGCAGCTGAATACTAAATTCCATATTTGATCATCTTTTACAAAGCTCCATGGAATGAAATGATCCATATGGCATCCCTTAAGTGAAACAGGATTGCCACAATAGAAGCATTCAAGAGTATCTCCTGAATTAAATAAGCTCTTCTTAAATAATTCAAGTGACTCTCTCTTTGTTGAATTATCTAGCTTACTAGCAAGATTACCTTCTTCTTTATTAGCAATGCTTAGATTATTTTCCATCCATAATATCCAAGCATAATAATTTAGCTTTTCCAATGCTGATTTATATTTAGTTAAGAAATTATATGATTCATCACTAAACCATATTTTCTTTTTAGTCTTATCAAATCCATATATATTACAATTCAAATCAGAATATAAGGCACCTACTACATTAATAGCAATTACACCTTTAGTTTCTAATAAATACTGATTTTGCACATCATCATTTAATGAATCGAAATCAATTTCATCTAATAGATTATTATTTTCTATTATTCCATATATAGATTTTTCTATTAAGCTACTATTACCATTATGATATTGAGGTAGCTTATATTTAGCTATTAGATTCCAATACATTTTAGAAAATGAATATGATAAGTATTTAAAATCTAATTCCAAATTATCATTAACATTAAATAAGTTATCTAGTATTGATTTAAAGAATGCATATTTATAGGTTGCAGTCTTCTTTGCTAAGGAATTCAAAAAATGCATGCAATCAGACATATACATACTATCATCATTATGAACTTTTAAAATTACACCATTTTTATCATTGAATCCCATGCCACACTCCTATAGTTTATTATATTTAGTACTAACACCTTTAGATTTTTCTATTGGATATTTTTTTTCGGTTTTGTCCATTTTATAATTCATAATATCTATAGGATCTAGACCTAAAACCATAGACATTTGAAGACAATAATTCATAACATCAGCTAATTCTTCTTTTACATCATCTAAATTAGCATTATCATTCCATTGATAGCATTCTAATAATTCATTAGCTTCTATGGATATAGATTTAGCTAAATTAGTAGGTGTATGGAATTGATCCCAATCTCTATCCTTATTAAATTTATCTATTCTTTTAATTAATTCTTCTAATCTATCCATTAGTCAATAATCTCCTTATTAAGCATCTTAGCCATATACTTTAATAAAGCCTTATCCTCACAGTAAATATAACATCCTTTTTGTCCTCTAGATAATAAAGTCCTATATGTATTTCTGATAATTTTATCTGCAAGCTGATAATTTTTAGTAGTTTTAATACCCTTAAGTGATGTATCAGTCTTTGCTCTTTTAGTGTAATCTGTAATTACGCTACCATTTTCAAATCTAAGATCTTTACCAATTATTACGCCACAATAATCAAATTCTAGTCCTTGTGATGTATGAATACAGCCTACTTCCGGAAATGATGTTTCATCGATAGCCCATGTAGATGTGTTCCCGAAATTCCATTTAGCTTTGAAGTTATTTTCAAGTTCAATATCATATTCATCTGATTTAGGATTATTTTTTGTAATCCAATTATAGCAATAACCAGCTAGCATTCTTGATTTATTATTAATATCATTCTTTTCCTTTAATGCTTCTCTCATTTTATTTGGATCATTAAACAATCTAATATCATAATCCATATCAAATGTTGTATTAGCAGTTTGTCTAATACTTAATAAATTATCTAAAAATGCTAGATATCCATCTGAGCCATTACATCTAAATTGAGATACCAAATTAATCTCTTCTCCAGTATATACAGAACTACCTTCTTGCTCAGCATAATGCTTAATTAAATCAATCGAACCTATATCTGATGTTGTTACAACTTGTTTTTCATCGATTAAAAATACAGATACTTTAGATGCATGTATAATTTCTTTTATTTGGTTTTCACCTAAATTTTGATACATTCCTGATTTAGCATTTAATCGATGTGCCTCATCAGCAATTAAACAATCGAAATAGTTATTAGGCACAGCAATATATGAACCTGATCCTTTAAATAAATTCTTAATATAGCTTAGCTTATAGTTATTTTGCTTAAGCTTTTCAAAATATACATTTCTAGGTGCAGCATTCTTTGTAACATAATTAACTGAATATCCCTTTTGAATCAAATCACATAATAATTGAATTGCTACAACAGATTTCCCTGTACCAGGTCCACCTTCAATAATAATAGTGTACTTTTTGTTTTCTCCATTTATTTTATTTACATCTTTTAAGGACTTTTCAACAAGTTTTTTAACCGTCTCATAAGCAACCTTTTGTTCATCTATTAGATAGAATTCCTTATTACCATTTAACATTGAAGCAAGACTATCCTGTAAGGCTTTTGCTGGTCTTAATCTGCCATTTTCAATTTTCATTAATAGATCACAATTATCTTTTCTTTTAATGAATGTCTTTATAAAATTGCGAAGTTTGACTACATCTTTTGCTAAAAATATTGGAGCTAAATCAATTGCCTCTTTATATAAATCATTAACAATATTGCTTCTATTTTCTTCTTTAAAATTATGTAGATAGGCACAAGGCTTCAATTTGATTTTTTCTTTGTAAACATCCTCATTAAAATTTTCAATAATTTTAGCATATGAATATGCTTGATATGATGGATGAGCAACAGCACGCTCAGCACCACCTGTGAATGCTTTAACAACATCAGGTCTTTGAGTTGATGAACAATTTTCCCATTGCTTTAATTCTATTACAACAATATTATTAGAATCATATTCATCCTTACCAGCAATTAAGAAATCTACTCTTTTTGCTGTAAGTGGTATTTGATATTCAATAGCAAGCCTACAATCGTCAGATATATCGTTATCATCTAGAGCATTTCTCATAAACATTAATGAATTTGCCCAAGCTCTATACTCAGAATCATTTGAGTGAAATAAATTATGATTTGCAAATTCTTTTTCTATTTTATCAGCAATATTACCATTTCTAACATCATCAATAAAACCACCTTTAGTATTCTGATAAATTATCATAAAATCCACCACCTAAATAAAAAAATCAAGCATCGTAAAACTTATCAATTTGATAAAATTATACCATAAATGCTTGATTAATTAAATGTTTATGAATCCAATTTAGAAAAAATCACTTTTTGTTATCATTAAAGAATAAATTCAATGGTAATGGTAAATACTTATTATTTGTAATATCTTAAGTTTCTTATTCTACAAAAATTTTATAATAAAATAACTTTATATCAGCTATCATATACTAAAAATCAATCATCATGAGTAAATCCATAAGCATTTTTTAAAATATATAATTAAAATAATTGTTTTCTAGTTTTATATAAAGTTAGTATTACAAATGAAAGAGAAATTAGAATAATAGAAAATCCTAATATATAATATGGAAATATCTTAAATGATATTTTTTCACCTATAATACCAAATAAAGGAGATAAAGTTATAGATGATGTATATGCTAAAGACATTTGTATTCCCATGATAGATTGAGAATATTTCTCACCATAATATGTAGGTGTAATTGCAGCCATATTTGGAAAAATTGGTCCACATCCAAATCCCACTAAAAATAAAGCAATTCCTGAATATATAATACCACTTAAAGGCAATGCAAATAATACACAGGCAATAAGCAATATTGCTTCTCCTATAAACACAAGTTTGAAGCTTGATAGTTTAGTTGAAACAAGACCTGAAGTAAATCTTCCTATAGCAAGTCCACCATAAAATAAACCAACCAATGCTGCTGCCTGATCTGGATTAATATTTTTTGCATTTACTAAAAATGATGCACTCCAATGACCTGTAGTCAGTTCAATTCCACAATAAAAAAAGAATATTAAGCCTGCAACAACAATAATAGGAGTTTTAATCATTTTATTAAATGGTATTGGTTCTGTTACAAATGATGAGGTACTGTTTTTTTTCTTTACCTTATTCCATAAATGGCATAGATAATACTAATATTAAACAAATACTAAGCTGAATAAAGAATGCTATCATATATCCTTTTTTCCAATTATTATCTGTCGATAAAGCCATTGACATAATATAAGGAGATAACGTAACACCTATTCCATAAAAACAATGCAAGAAATTCATATGTACCTGCTTATAATGAATTGCAACATAATTATTAAGTGCAGAATCGATAGCACCAGCGCCTATTCCTAGTGGAATAGCTGAAATAATTAATAGCCAAAAAACATTACTTAAATAGAATCCTAATAATCCTAAAACAGTTAATCCAGTAGATACAACAACTACATTTCTTGTTCCAACTTTGTTTATAATTTTAGACGACAATATAGAAGACAATATTGTACCAAATGTTACAGTCATTGTAACAAATGCTTGAAAAGATACAGGAATATTAAATTCTTTATATATTGCTGGCCATGCTGGACCAAATAATGAATCTGGTAATCCTAGTCCTATAAAAGCAACATAAATTACCATTAATAATATAATTGTCATATAAACCTCACCTAAATAATCTATTTTCCCATTTTTTATAGATTCTTTTGAATCTAATAATTTCATAATCTGCTTTTGATATATCTTTATCATTATATTTTATAACATTATATCATAAAGGGAGTAGCCTTAGATAATTTGATTTAAATAATTCCAAATTATTTTAGATTACTCCCTATTTTATTTTGATTATTTATATTAATATAATTAGTAAATAAAATGCTAATTAACATATAATTCTTCAATGTACTTCAACAATGGTTCTAAATACGACTTATCTGTCCAATCACACTTTTGCCCCACTGCACACATCAATGCTTTTTGCCAAGGTTCATATTCGTTTGGATTTTGCTTTGCAACTGCTTTCTGTAACATCTTGCAAAGTGTTCTATCCGTAACCTTCATTTTCTCTTCATCCCATGCTCCACGACAATAGAACAATGGAATATTACTAAGCTCATCTTTAAAATGCATCTCCCTTACCTGTTGTATTGATTTCTCATCATATGGAGAAGCACCAACTGCAAATACCGCAATCTTCTTGCCTGCCAACTGCCCTATATTTTTCTTTAAGAATTGCAGTCCTGCAATACCGGAAGCATAAACACCCCCACCTAGAATGATAACATCATAATTCAGCAAATCAGCAACTTTAGCATTCTTAGTTTCTACATAATCATAGCCAAGTTTCTCCACTAACCAATCTACATACTTTTTCGTTGCTCCATATTTAGATTGA
>JALEQD010000044.1 GCA_022768655.1 Anaeroplasma sp. | reverse complement strand
GATGGAAAAATGGTAGTACCATCACATAGTGAAGCTACAACAAATATTAGACCAGTAGTAGAATTTAATAAAAATAAGATATTAGAGATAGAAAATGTTTTATTAGATTATTTAAAAGAAGAACATAATTGTACAGAATGTACTCAACATATATTCAATCATTATAATTTAAATATCACCTATAATAAGTATATGTTAATCTTATCTACAGTAAGAAGCTATTTATCATATTTAAGTAATAGTAAAAGAATAAAGAATTATTTTAAAGATAATAGATTAGTATTTATAAATGAGGCCTAGAAATAGGCCTTTGTAATTTGTTATAAATTGTTGATTTGCCACAAAAACTATTGTATAATAAGAGTAATGGTGGTGAATTAACAATGGTATATGATTTTCAAAGCTTAAAAATTAAATATAATGAGTATTCTAATATCTATCAGAAAATAGATAGCGAATGTAAGAAAGGTACTCTAATTAGAATTAAAAGAGGATTATATACAGATGATTTATTTAATGATAAAGAATTAATTGCTAATGTTTGCTATAATCCATCTTATATTTCTTTTGAATATGCATTAAGCTTTTATGGGATAATTCCAGAATATGTTTCAGTATATACGTCTGCAGTCTATGGAAAGAAGAATAATAAAATGTATCGAATGACGGATGTAACATTTGATTATCGTAGTATTCCTGACGATGTATTTCCAAAGGGAATTGTAATTATGAAAAATTCAAATAATATATCATACAAAATTGCTTCAAAAGAAAAGGCTTTATGTGATCTTCTATATTCTAAATACCCAGTAAGAAGTATTAGTGATTTGAAAATTTTACTATTTGAAGACTTAAGAATAGATGAAGATGAAATTAAAAAAATGGATACTGATTTTATTTTAGAAATTGCACCACTATATCATTCAAATTCATTAAATACTTTAATGAAATTTTTAAAGAAGGAGCTTTAGTATGAATACTGTTATAGAACAATTAATAGATAATTATAATCCAAAGAATTCAGAAGAAGTAAAGAATGCAATAAGAGAAATTACTCAATCTATTGTATTAATCGGATTAAGTAGAAGCGACTTTTTTTCAAAAGCATCATTTTATGGTGGAACTGCATTAAGAATATTTTATGGCTTAAATAGATATTCAGAAGATTTGGATTTTACATTAAATATGGTTGATGTTTCATTTTCTCTTGAGCCATATATAGAATCAATTAGGAATGTAGCTAAATCATATGGTATAGAATTAAATATAGAGGTGAGAAATAAAAAGATAGAAACTCCAATAGAAAGTGCATTTGCTAAACTAAGCACATATCAAACATTTATTAGCTTAAATATTGATGATAAAATAACTAAAAAACTGCATAAGGACGAAATATTAAAGGTTAAGTTCGAAGTAGACTGTACTCCTTCATTAGGGTTTAATATCGAAAGTAAATGGATAACAGATCCTGAATTAGCAGCTGTAAATGTGCTTGATATTGAAAGCTTATTTGCAGGTAAATTACATGCTATATTATGTAGAAGTTATAAAGGAACTGTTAAAGGAAGAGATTATTATGACTTTATATTTTATATAAACAAAAGAGTTAAACCTAATTTACAATATTTAAGAAATAAATTGATAGAGTCAAAAAAAATTAGTGAAAATGATGAATTTAATATGGATGTCTTAAAAAACATGTTACATGAGAGGTTTAATCAAATTGATTTTAATCAGGTTAGATCTGATGCTCAAAGGTTTGTAATGAAAAATGAAGATTTGAGCCTTTATTGTAAAGAATTGTTCATCGATTGCATAAATAGAATGTAATATTATAACAAAGTTATAATACTCAAAAACAACCATGGACCGCTAAGTTAGTAGTCAGCACACGCAGACCATAGTGGTGGATGGGAATATATTTATGAAAAGACACATTGTAAGATGATTACATCTAAGGTTGAAAGAGGATTCTTTAGAGATCCTAAGCTAGACATAGACTTTCTTTATGGTGGATATCCACTAGATGAATATGAGGAAAGCTTATGCATATTGATATGAATGATGAAATATATGGTATGGAAGAATTACCATTATGTATAGAGTGGTTTCATCTTCCTGGTCATCACTGGGGTATGGTTGGTATTAAAACACCAGATGATGTATATTTTGTGGCAGACACTTTA